>CBFGQV010000105.1:0-8248 GCA_965651045.1 uncultured bacterium | reverse complement strand
AGGAAGACCCCGAGCTCGCGTCGATTCCCGTGGTCATGATCACGATTCTCGACGAAATGCCCCTCGGGCTCGCGCTCGGGGCCACAGGGTACCTCACCAAGCCCGTGGTACGCGACCAACTGGTCGCGGTGCTCGGCCAGGCGCTGGGCGGCACGGGCGACGCAGGCGCGAAGGGAGCGACCGTCCTGCTGGTGGAGGACGACGAAGGCACGCGAGACGTGGTGCGCCGCACTCTCGAGCAGCAGGGGTGCGAGGTGATCGAGGCCGAGAACGGACGGGTCGCGCTCGAGCGGCTCGACGAGGCGACCCCCACTCTGATCCTGCTCGACCTCATGATGCCCGAGATGGACGGCTTCGAGTTCCTCGACGCCCTTCGCTCGCGCGACGGGGCCCGGGCCATTCCGGTGGTGGTCATGACCGCGAAGGAGCTGACCGACGAAGACCGGTCGCGCCTGAACGGAGGGGTCGAGCGGGTGCTCGCCAAGGGCACCGAACTGCGAGGAGAACTCGTGGCGAGCCTGCGCACCGCGCTGGACGTCCGGTCGAGCCGCCGCGCCACTCCGTCGGACGCCCCCGCGTGACCCACGCCTCGAACCCCTCGCGCCAGGAGGCCGCGACCCCAGCGGCACCGGCCTCCCATCGTCAGGCCGCGCTGCTCCGCATGAGCACCCGGATCGCCGCCGCCATCAATGAGGAGGAGGTCTGCGAGAGCGTGGTCGCGGGTCTTCACGATCGGGCGATCGGCTACGACTTCGTAGCCGTCTTTCTGACCGACGCGGCGACCGGTGAACGCGTCCTGAGGGCCGAGGTCGGGTGGGACGGCAGCCACGCGGGCCTTCGCCTGGCGAGCGGCGAGGGCCTCAGCGAACGCCCCCTCCTGGACGGCAAGCTGCATTACTCGCCCGAGGTCCGCCGCGAGTCCCACTACGTGCACGCGGCCACCGAAGGGTCGGAACTCGACCTGCCGCTCGTCGTGGGCGACGAGGTGGTGGGCGTGCTCGTCGTGGAGAGCGACCGCGAGCACGCCTTCGACGACGAGGACTTCGGCATTCTGACGGCGGCGGCGCAGCAGGCCGGCATCGCCATCGGCCGGGCGCGCCTGCTCGAGGCCGAACGCCGCCGTTCGGAAGAGCAGAAGGCGCTCCTGGACACCATGCAGGACCTGTCGGGCGAGCTCGAGCTCGGGCGCCTGCTGCAGCGGGTCGTGGAGCGCGCCGTGAAACTGCTCGGGGTGACGGGCGGTGAACTGGCGATCTTCGACGAAGGCCGCCAGGAGCTCGAGATCGTCGCGAGTCACAACATCGGCAGCGACTCGACGGGCACGCGTATGGCCCTCGGCGAGGGCGCCATGGGGCGCGTGGCGGAAACGCACGAGCCGCTGATCATCGCCGACTATCTGGCCTGGTCGGGTGCCTCGGCGAAGTACGCCGACACCACGGCGCGCGGCATCATGGTCGTACCGTTGCTGATCGGGCCCCGCCTGGTCGGAACGCTCGCGAGCGTACACACCGAGGCCGATCGCACCTTCGGATCCGAAGACCTGCGCCTGCTCGACATGTTCGCGCCCCAGGCGGCCATCGCCATCGAGAACGCACGGCTCTTCGCGACCGAGCGGCAGCGTTCCCAGGAGCAGGAGGCGCTGCTCCAGACCATGCAGGACCTGTCGCGGCAACTCGAGCTCTCGAAGCTGCTGCAGTCGGTGCTCGAGCGCGCCGTCACGCTTCTCGGCGTGACCGGCGGCGAACTCGCGATCTTCGACCGCGAGGCCCGGGAGCTCGAGATCGTCGCCAGCCACAACATCGGCAGCGACTCGACCGGCACGCGCATGGCCCTGGGCGAGGGCGCCATGGGCCAGGCCGCCCTGAGCCAGCAGCCGCTGATCATCGCCGACTACCTGGCGTGGTCGGGCGCTTCGGAGAAGTACGCCGACACCACGGCCCGCGGTGTCATGGTCGTACCGCTCATGATCGGCGACCGGCTGGTCGGAACGCTCGCAAGCGTCCACACCGAGGCCGATCGTACCTTCGGGCCCGAAGACCTGCGGCTGCTCGACATGTTCGCGCCCCAGGCGGCCATCGCCATCGAGAACGCGCGGCTCTACACCGAGGCCCAACGGCAGCGACGCTTCTTCGAGACGCTGGTGCAGAACAGCCCGGTCGCCATCGTGGTGTTGGATCTCGAAGGCTACATCGTCTCTCTGAACCCGGCCTTCGAGCGGCTCTTCGGCTACAGCCAGGAAGTCGTCGGCCAGGAACTCGACAGCCTCATCAACACGCCCGAGACGATGGCCGAGGCGACGAGCTACACGAACGCGGCGGCCGGCGGTGAGACCCTCCACGCCATCGGGCGTCGGCGCCGCAAGGACGGTTCGTTCATTCACGTCGAGCTCGCCGCGGTGTCGGTCGACGTCGCCGGCGACCGGGCGGGCATTCTCGCGCTCTATCACGACGTGAGCGAGCTGTTCGAGGCCCGCCGCGAAGCCGAAGAGGCGAACCAGGCCAAGAGCCAGTTCCTGGCCAACATGAGCCACGAGCTGCGCACCCCGCTCAACGCCATCATCGGCTACAGCGAGATGCTCGAAGAAGAGGCGGAAGAGATCGGCCAGACGGACTTCGTGCCGGACCTCGGCAAGATCCAGTCGGCCGGGCGCCACCTTCTCAGCCTGATCAACGACATTCTCGATCTCTCGAAGGTCGAGGCGGGCCGCATGGAGGTCTTCGCCGAAGACTTCGACCTGGCCACGCTGGTCCGCGAGGTCGCCGACACGATTCGGCCGCTGGTCGAGCGCAACCGCAACGTGCTCCGGGTCGAGATCGCCCCCGAGGTCGGCGCCATGCACACGGACCTGACCAAGCTTCGCCAGATCCTGCTCAACCTGCTGTCGAACGCGAACAAGTTCACCGAAGACGGAACCGTCCGGCTCTCGGTCGCGGCGGTGCCCGCCCCGACGGGAACGGCACGTTGGGTCGAACTGTCCGTCGAGGACACCGGCATCGGCATGACCGACCAGCAGATCGCCCGACTCTTCCACGCGTTCAGCCAGGCCGAGACCTCGACGGCCCGCAAGTACGGGGGTACCGGCCTCGGCCTGGTCATCAGCCGACGCTTCGCCCAGCTCATGGGTGGCGACGTCTTCGTCGACAGCACACCCGGCGAAGGGTCGACCTTCACCGTCCGCATCCCACGCCGTGCCCCCCGAGGCACGACCCAGGGGGGCGAGACATGAGCCACCCGCATGGTCCCTCCGACGCCGAAGCGCGGCGCCGGTCCGCGCTCCTGAGGCTGAGCACGCGCATCGCCGAGGCGCGCGACGAACACGAAGTGTGCGAGGCGGTCGTGGCAGGGCTTCACGACCGGGGCCTGGGCTACGACTTCGTCGGCGTGCTGCTGCTCGACCGTGCGTCGGGCGAGCGCGTACTGACCGCGAGCGTCGGGTGGGAGGGCGTACACGAGGGCCTCAGGATTCCGGCCGGCAAGGGCCTGAGCGAGCGGCCCCTGCTCGACGGCGAGGTGCACTACTCGCCCCGGGTTCGCCGCGAGTCGGGACACGTACACTGGGCCACCGAAGGCTCCGAGCTCGACCTTCCTCTCACGGTCGACGGCGTGACCGTCGGAGTCCTCGTTGTGGAGAGCACCGAAGAGGACGCGTTCCACCGCGAAGACCTCGAGATTCTCACCGCAGCGGCCCAGCAGGCCGCGCTGGCGATCGGCCGCGCCCGGCTGCTTCGCGACGAGCGGCGTCGCGCGGCCGAGCAGAAGGCGCTGCTCGACACCATGCAGGACCTTTCGGGCGAACTCGAACTCGGGCGGCTCCTGCACGCCATGCTCGAGCGAGCCGTGGCACTTCTTGGCGTCACCGGCGGTGAGCTCGCGGTGTACGACGAAGAGCGCCACGAACTGCTCATCGCCGCGAGCCACAACATGGGGGCCGACGAGGTCGGCACCCGCATGGCGGTCGGCGAGGGCGCCATGGGCCGGGTCGCCGAGACCCGCGAGCCCCTGGTGATTCCCCGCTACCAGGAGTGGATCAACCGCTCGGAGCAGTACACGCGCGACACGGTGCAATCGGTGGTCGCGGCGCCGCTCCTGATCGGAACGCGGCTGGTCGGGGTCATCGCGGCGGTCCACTCGGACCCCGACCGGCAGTTCGACGATGAAGACCTGCGGCTGATCGGGCTCTTCGCGCCCCAGGCGGCCGTCGCGATCGAGAACGCCCGCCTCTTCACCGCCGAGCACCATCGCGCCGAAGAGCAGCAGGCGCTGCTCGAGACCCTGGCCGACCTGGCGGGCGAGCTGGAGCTGGGGTCGCTGCTCCAGGACCTGCTCGAGCGCTCGGTGCGGCTGCTCGACGTGACCGGGGCCGAGCTGGCGATTCACGACGAGAACAACCACGAACTGGTCATCGCGGCCAGCCACGAGATGGGCGCCGACGCCGTCGGCAAGGTCATGCGCTTCGGCGAAGGCGCCATGGGCCGGGTCGCCGAGACCCGCGAGCCGCTCGTGATCGCCGACTACCCGGCCTGGGAGGGCCGCCTCGAGAAGTACGTCGACGGCCGGGTCCGGACCGTCATGTCCGCCCCGCTGCTGATCGGCGAGCGTCTCGTCGGCGTGATCGCGGTGGTGCACTCCAGCGAGGACCGACGATTCGGAGACGCCGACCTCAGGCTCTTGAAGCTGTTCGCGACCCAGGCGGCGATCGCCGTCGAGAACGCGCGCCTCTTCACGGCCGCGCGTCACCGTGAGCAGTACTTCCAGGACCTGGTGCAGAACAACCCGGTGGCGATCGTCACCCTCGACCTCAGCTTCCGCATCACGGCCTGCAACCCCGCCTTCGAACAGCTCTTCGGCTGGAGCCAGGATGAGATCGTGGGCCGGGACCTGGACGAGCTCGTCACCCCCGAAGAGTTCGCCGACAACGCCGCCGCGCACACGCAGACCGCGTTCGAGGGCGCGGTGGCCCGCGGCATCGGCAAGCGTCGCCGCCGAGACGGCACGTTGGTCGACGTCGAACTGGCCGGCGTGCCGGTCATGGTCGACGGCACGCAGGTCGGCATCATGGGCCTCTACCACGACATCACGGAGCTTCTCAGGGCCCAGGAAGAGGCCGAGTCCGCCAACCACGCCAAGAGCGCGTTCCTGGCGAACATGAGCCACGAACTGCGCACACCCCTGAACGCGATCCTGGGCTACAGCGAGATGCTCGCCGAGGAAGCCGCAGAAGACGGCAACGACGACTACGTTCCGGACCTGAACAAGATCCAGTCGGCGGGCCGCCACCTTCTCGCTCTCATCAACGACGTGCTCGACCTGTCGAAGATCGAGGCGGGCAAGACCGAGCTGTACCTCGAGGACTTCGACGTCGCCGAGACGGTCTCGGAGGTCGTCACCACCATTCGCCCGCTGGTCGAGAAGTCCGGCAACGCCTTCGAGCTCGACCTCGGCGACGACCTGGGCTCCATGACCTCGGACCTCACCAAGGTCCGCCAAATGCTTCTGAACCTGCTCTCGAACGCCAGCAAGTTCACCCGGCAGGGCACGGTGACGCTCGGTGTCACCCGCGAGCACGGGGAAGACGGCGACTGGCTCACCTTCCGGGTCGCGGACACGGGCATCGGCATGACGCCCGATCAGCTCGATCGTGTCTTCGAGGCCTTCGCGCAGGCCGAGGCCTCGACGACCCGCAACTTCGGCGGCACGGGCCTGGGCCTCGCCATCACGCGCCGCTTCAGCCGCATGCTGGGTGGAGATGTCGGGGCCGAGAGCGAGGCGGGCGAAGGCTCGACCTTCACGCTGAGGCTTCCCGCCCGATCCCCGGCTGCCCCGACCCCCTCCGTGCCCGACGAGAGTCCGAGCGACGAGGGGGATGGCCACTCCGGCCACGTACTGCTGATCGACGACGATCCCGTCGCGCGCGGATTGCTGCGGCGCATTCTCACGAAGAGTGGCTTCCGGGTGACCGAAGCCGCCGACGGGAGCGCTGGCATCGAGCGGGCTCGGGTGGAGCGCCCCGACGTGATCACCCTCGACGTGATCATGCCGGGCATGGACGGGTGGGCCGTGCTCAGAGCCCTGCGTGACGACCCGGAGCTGGGCACGATTCCCGTGGTCATGCTCACCGTACTGAACGACCGCCCGCTCGGCGACACGCTGGGCGCCGCGGACTATCTGACCAAGCCCGTCGACCGCCAGGAGCTCGTGTCGACCCTGACGAAGCACTGTACGGCCGCGGCGGACCGATCGCCGCCTGCGGACACGCCATCATCCTCTCAAAGCGAGGGCCCGTGACCAGAATCCTGCTTGTGGAAGACGACGAAATGAACCGCGACATGCTGTCTCGCCGCCTGCGAAAGCGTGGCTACGAGGTCACGATCGCGACCGATGGGCAACAGGGCGTCGATCTCGCCCGAAGCGATCGTCCGGACATCGTGCTGATGGACATGAGCTTGCCCGTCATGGACGGCTGGACGGCGACGCGCGAGCTCAAGGGTGACGAAGCCACCCGGGGCATTCCGGTGATCGCGCTGACCGCCCACGCCATGCAGGGGGATCAGGACAAGGCGATGGCCGCGGGGTGCGACGATTTCGACACGAAGCCTGTCGAACTCTCACGCCTGCTGGGCAAGATCGAGGCGCTCGTCTAAGCCGGCCCCTCGAGCCGGTAGCTCCGCATCTGCCCGTACCCGGCGATGTCCTGCACCCCGAGCGACGCGCACGCCCACCGGTCTTTGAGCAGCCTGAAGGCTCCGGGCGAAACGCTGACCTGCCCGGGCGCGGCGGACGCTCCGAGCACTCGGGCGAGGTCGACGGTCTCACCCCACAGATGGAATCCCCGCCGCGTACCGCCGAGCACACCTCCGGTGACTTCGCCGGCATCGATGCCCATGCGTACGGGTGCGTCGAAGGCCGCGTCGCCCGCCAGGCGGTTTCGGAGCGCGAGCGCGGCAGCCGCAATGCGGTCCACGTGATCGGCGGTCGGCTCGGGAATCCCCCCGGCCACCACCACTCCGTCGCCCGAGGGGGCGAGCGCGTCGAGTCCGTGCTCGGTCGCGACCTCGTCGAGCGTCTCGAGAATGCGCTGCATGCGACCCGCGATCTGGCCCGGGTCGCGCGCGTGCGATCGCGCCGCCCGTTCGACATCGCACCAGAGTACCGACGCCTCGCCGTACGACTCGACGATTTCGGACTCACCGGCCCGGACGCGGTCAGCCAGGGTGCCGGGAAACGCGCTCCGCAGTAGCTCCTTCGCCACCCGCTCGGCCTCGTCGATGCGGGCCTGATGTCCGCGCTCGAGATCCCGCAGACGATGGACCTCCAGCGTCGCGCCGATCCGCGCCTGCAGCAGCGTCGGGTGGAAGGGCTTCGACAGAAAGTCTTCGGCACCGAGCTCCACGCACCGGATCGCGCTCTCCACATCGTCGAGCGACGACAGCATGATCACCGGTGTCGCGTGGAGCCCGGCATCGGACTTGACCGCCCGCAGCACGTCGAGCCCGTCCATCTCGGGCATGATCACGTCGAGCAGCACGAGATCGAAGCTCCGGCCCCTCATGAGATCGAGTGCCTCGCGCCCACCCTTCGCCGTCTGCACGAGGTACCCTGCTCGCGCGAGCTGGCGCGACAGCAGGTCGCGGTTGGTCGCGTTGTCGTCGACGACCAGGAGCGTGCCCATGCCGTCTTCCGCCTGACCGCGCCTCGGTCGCGCCTTGGACATCACGCCCCTCGTGAGCGTCGAGGCCTGCTGCAACCGACTCTCGCCCTCGAGTCCTTCGACGTGCGCGGTCGCTACTTGCACGATGTCGGTGCTGAGTTCGAGCAGGCGGCGCGCCGACGTCTCGATGCGGTCGAGGTCGGCGATCAGGTGGCCGCGGCCCGATTCCTCGGCGGTCTCCTTGAGGAGCTCGGCGTAACCCACGACGGCATTCACGGGATTCCGGAGGTCGGCGCGTATCTGCGCGCCGTAGTCGTCCAGGTCGCGATCGTCTTCGCCGTGCTGGCCGGGGCTCAGAATCTCGTCGATCAGCGTCAGCAGACGACGGCCCGCGACGCGAATCTTCTCCAGGTCCGAGCGGATCTCCTCGACCCCCTCACCCGCCTCGTCGGCGAGGTCCTCGAGCATCATCTCGGAGTAGCCGAGTATTCCGTTGATCGGCGTCTTGAGCTCGTGCCGGAGGTGCCCGAGCGCCGCACGCTTTACGCGTTCGGGGTCGGGCGCGGGCGCGTCGGGCTCGGGATCCGGCACAGGGCCCAC
>CBFGQV010000104.1:0-8257 GCA_965651045.1 uncultured bacterium | reverse complement strand
GTGCACGTGCTTCCGGGCGCCGTGTTCGGCGTGGCCCTGGGCGCGCTCGCCGCCCGGGCCCTCGTCGGCCTCGTCGGTCCCCTGCCCGCGCTCGGCGCCGGGCTGCTCACCGCGACCGCGGGCGTGCTGGCCGGCGCGACCCTGCTCGCCCTCGCCGGGCCGATCCACCGGGCGGGCCGCATCGAGCCGATGGCGGTGCTGAGGCAGGAGTAGGGTCCGCCCGATAGCGCGTCTGCAACTCTCGGTCCTATCTTCGGCCGATGAAGCGCATCGACCTCTTCAGCCGCACCACGCTCACCCGGGCGGCCGCGGAGCTCGTGCTGATCGTGACCGGAATTCTGATCGCGCTCGCGGTCGACGGTGCGCTGTCGCAGCGGGCCGAGCGCGCGGCGGCGAGGGAATCCCTCGAACTCGTGCGCGAAGACCTGGTTCTGCTCCGCGAGCAGGCCGACGAGTTCCGGGCCTTCAACGAGGAACAGCTCGCGGCCACGGCTCGGGTGACCCGGCTGTTGGCCGCCGACGCGCCGGTGCCGCGCACGACCCAGATGTGGCAGGACCTGGTCGACATCACGAGTCGGCGCACGCTGCGGCTGCCCAGGGCGGCGTGGGACGAGCTCGTGGGCACCGGCAATCTGCGGCTGCTGGACGACCGCGAGCTCCGTCGCGACCTGGTGCGCTTCTACGAGACCGTCGCGCGCGACGAGCTGATCGTCTCGCAGAACAACGCCCAGTTCGTGGACCAGCTCGGCCACGGCGTGCTGGTCGGCGAGGGGCTCGTGCTGAGCCACCATCGTCTCGATGCGGCTTCGGCGGTCCCCCTCTCGACCGACCGGAGCCGTCTGATGCTCGAGGCCGGAATCGCCACGGGGCCGACCTTCCGCGGCCGCATCTGGTCCCTCGCTCCGGGGCACCCGGATCGGGTTCGCGCCGAGGCGATCGCGCTCGCGATCTCGGCCGTCGCGGCCAACGGCGTCGCCCTTTCCCGCGGCATGCTGACCGACGTGGATGGCCTCATCGATCGCATCGACCTCGCACTCACGAACTGAGCATGACGCCGACCGACCTTCGCCCCATCTCGACCGCCGGCGCCCCCCGCCCCGCGGGCCACTACTCGCAAGCGGTCGTGCACGGAGACACGGTCTACGTGGCCGGGCTCCTGCCGATCGACCCGCACGATCCCGACGCGCCGTTCGGCGACATCGCCGACCAGACGCGAAGGGTGCTGCGGAGCCTCTCCGAGATTCTCGAGGCCGCGGGGTCCGGGCTCGACCACCTGCTCCAGGTGACGGTGTTCGTCACGGACCTCGAGAGCTGGGGCTCGGTCAACGAGGTGTTCGCCGAGGCGCTGGGCGAGCACCGCCCGGCCCGGGCGGTCGTGCCGGTGCTTCCCCTCAAGCGAGGGGCCGGCCTCGAGCTGACGGCGATCGCGGCCGTGCGGCCCGATCGGCGCCCGGACGACGAATCATGACGAACGCACGCGCCGCGGTCCCGTCGGTCGCCGCCGTCGCAGCCCTGCTCCTGCTGGCCGCCGCCGCGTCGGCGCAGTGGGAGAACCGCTACACCAAGCTCGCCGACTTCGGGCACCACACGTACCTGGAGCAGCACGAGCTCCCGGTGTTCGCGCACGGACCCACCGATCCCGCGCCCGCGCCCGACGGACGGCACCTGGCCTTCACCGCCCGCGGCTGGCTCTGGCAGCTCGACCTGGCGACGGGGATCGCGACCCGGCTCACGACGGGCCCGGGCGTCGACGCACGGCCGCGCTGGTCGCCCGATGGAACCCGGCTCGCCTTCGTGCGTGACGATGGGCGGGACACCGAGATCGTCGTTCTGGACCTGGCGAGCGGGCGCGAGACGCGGGTGAACACGCCCGCCATCGAGCTGGATCCGGAGTTCTCCGCCGACGGTGAATGGCTCTACTACACCTCGGGCCAGAGCGGCTCGCTCAGCCTCTGGCGCCGCCATCTCGCATCGGGTGCGGAGGAGCGGCTCACCGACCTGTCGCAGGTCGAGCGCAACGTGCGGCGGGTGTCCGGCGGCGACGGCATCGTCTACCTGCACGGGAGCGGCGCGCACCGGGTGTTGCGCATGAGAGATCTCGTCGCGGGCACCGACGCCGTGGTGCACGGCGAGACCCTTGCCTACCACCTCACGGCCTCCGCGCACCCCGTGGAGCGCGTGATCGTCTACAGCGCGCCCATCGACAACGCCTACCACCTCTGGACCCTGGACCTGGACGATCCGCGGGTACGGCACCGGCTCACCGACGGTGACCCGTTCGCGCTGACCCCGGCCTTCAGCGCCGACGGAGACCAGATCTACTACGTCGATCTCGACGAGAACCGGCAGTTCCGCCTCATGCGCGTGGCCACGCACGGAGGCGCCCCTGCACCGGTCACGATCACGCGGTGGGATCTCGGAGAAGCGAGCGGCTCGCTGGCCGTGAACGTGACCGACGCCGCGGGCGGCGCGGTCGGGGCGCGCATATCGATCGTGCGTGACGACGGGCACCCGGTGGCTTCGCATCTGGACGCCACCTTCTTCGATTCCCAGTCGGGCCGGACGTACTTCTACGTGGACGGAGAGGCGCGGTTCACGCTTCCCGCCGGCCGATACCACGTCACGGCGGTGCGGGGGCCGATGACGCCGGTCGTGCGAACGACCGTCGAGGTGCCGCCCGACGGTACGGCGCAGGCCGAGCTCGCCCTCGAGGCGATCTGGAACGCGCGGGCCGCCGGCTACGTCTCGGCCGATCACCACGTACACCTGAACGGCGACGGACATCACCGGGCCGACCACGACGACGCGCTGAGGGCCATGGCCGGAGAGGATCTCGACCTGCTCGCGCCCATGTCGTGGAACCGCTGGGAACGGCGCATCGACGCGCCGCTGGTGGGCATGGAAACGGTCCGTGACGGCCGCATCGTGACCCAGAGCCAGGAGGTGCGCTCGCACTTCCACGGTCACGTGGGGCTGCTCGGCGTCGACGAAGCGTACGCGCCGTGGTTCTGGGGGCCGAACAACCCCACGCTGGGCGATCCGGACCGGAGCAACGGCGAGGTGCTCGCCTTCGCCGAGGGCCGGGGCGCCTTCGCCACCTACGTGCACCCTATCGGCACCGACGACGACCCGTTCGACGACCTGGAGTCGGGCGCCATTCCGCTGGAGCTCCTGTCCGACGCCGTCCTGGCCGAGCGGATCGGCCTGGAAATGGTATGCGTGTGGACGAGCCCGCTGGGCAACGCCCACGTCTGGTACCGCCTGCTGAACGTCGGCAGGCCGGTCGCCGCCATGTCCGGCACCGACAGCTGGGTCGACTTCCATCGCACGATGGCGGTGGGCACGGGTCGAAACTACGTCCGCCTGGAGGGCGGCGAGGTCACCGCCGACCGCGTGCTCGAGGCGGCGGCCGCAGGGCGCGGGTTCGTGACCACCGGACCGGCCCTGGTCTTTCGGGTCGGCGAAGACGCTCGACCGGGCGACGTGGTCTCGAGCGGGCGTCAGGACTGGCACGCCACCCTCGCGAGCACCGTCCCGGTCGATGTGTTCGAGGTCGTCGTCAACGGCGTGGTGGTCGAACGCCTGGATGGGGTCGGGGCCGGCGGCACCCGCGAATACCGGGGTCAGGTCGACTTGCCGGAAGGCGGCTGGGTCGCGGTCCGAGCCTACGCCAGCGAGCGGCAGGACGACGCCTGGCCCACCATGCATGCGCGGCCCTTCGCCCACGCCTCGCCGGTCTGGATCGAGGCGGTGGGAAGCACCGAGCCCAGCGCCCGCCGACAGGCCGCCGCCGACCTCGTGCGCGCGATCGACGCTGCGGAGGAGCGGGCCCGCAACGCCTATGGCCCGGTCGAGATGACCCGCATGATGGCCCGCTTCGAGGAAGCGCGTGCGCGCCTCGCCGAGCTCATGAGATAGGGGGCGGCTCCACCATCTCGTAGACGACCACCGAAGGCACGCCGTCCAGCTCGAGCGTCATCGCGAGGAGTGACCCGCGCACGGCCAGGATCCGGTACCCCACCGGCCCGTCGCTCTCGACCTGGCCGAGCAGTCGACCGTCGGGGCCGAACAGGTCCCACCGCCGAAGACCCCCCGGCAGCGTGGCGGCGACCCACATGCGATCCTGCTCATCGACGAACACGGCCCCGTGCGCGGGCTTCGTCGCCCGCGGCGACGGTTGCCGGCTGGGCGTGGCGTCACCGAGGGACTCCGCCATGCGCCGGAACATCGCCATCGCCGAGTCCGCCTCTTCGGGCGTGACAGGCGCCGGCACCCGGTCGAGCTCGATCGTGAGGGTGGTGTCGCCGTCGAACGACACCCGGTGCAGGCGGTAGTCGCGCGCTTCGCCGATGACGATTCCGCCCTGCGGCCGCGGAGCCCACACGGGCTGGGCCGCGAACGGCTGGGGCATCGCGGCGATCATGCGCCCGTCCCGTGAGAAGGTGACCCGGCCGTCTTCGTAGGGCTCGGGAAGGCGGAGCGTATCGCTCGGGGCGAACGCCGTGTCGAGCCGCAGCGCCGCTGTGAGGCCCTCGGCGTCGAGTCCGACATCGACCAGATGGCCCGAGGCGTCGAACATGCCGGGCCACGGGAACTCCGCGTACCCGACCTGCCGCCGAGGCTCTCGTCTCACTTCGCCCGTCGCGGGCTCGAACGACGAGTACCGCGCGTTGGACCAGTTGAGCACCCAAAGGTCACCCTCGGGGCCCCACACGAGTCCGGTCGGCGACGCCAGCTCACCCGGTCCTTCACCGCTCCCCCCGAAGGCCCGAAGAAAGTCGCCATCCGCCGAAAACGCCCGGATCTCGGCCGCCTGGTCGTCCAGGACGTAGACCTCGCCGCCTTCACCGATCGCCACGCCGCCGATGCCTCCGAACAGGAACGGTCCCTCTTCCGTCGCACTCCCGAGCCTGAGTCGCTCGACCAACCGCCAGCGCGGCGGTCCAACCACATCGGCGTTCCGGGCGACCACCCGACCGCTCTCCAGCGTATCGAGCACGAACGCCTCGCCACCCGCCGGCGCCCCGTCCGAGCACGCCGTCGCCATCACAAGGAGCCCCACCAGACCGAGGCGCGTCAAGATGCTCATTGGATCCCCCGAGCGTTGGCTGTATGACCGGGCAGCGGTGCTGGCGCGATGGGGGATCGCCAAGCCAACCCCTCCTCTCTCAGGGAAACGGTCTACTCAACGATACTTGGTACACATCTTCAAGCCAAAACGGTCGACTCGTAACGCCCCTGCCCGCTCTTCCATAGCTCACGATACAGTGCGATGGCTTCACGGTGCACCCGTTCCTTCTCGGCCCGCACCGCAGCCAGGTGCGCCGGTGCGGCCCTCGCCTCGATCCAGTCGGCCAGGGGGTCGATGACCCAGTCGAGCCGTCCATTCCCACTTCCTTCGCTGGGTTCGCGCCCGAGAACGCGAGAACTGCCAGGATCGCCACAGACCTGGCGCGGTTCGCCTCCCCGGACACGTAGTGCTCCACGAGAACCGACAGGAACTCGAGCCGGTCGTAGCCCTCGTTCCCGGCCTCGACGTCTTCATCGAGGAGCCGCTCGATCTCGGCGATCGCCGCCTCGCACTCGGCTTCAGTGCGGAGGACCTCGTTCAAAGCGTGCCTTGTCGCTGGCGGTTGCCCGCTAAGGTGGGCAGATCAGCCCGTTCGAGCGAGCCCATCGCGGTGGAGCGGCTCGATCCGCTCCAATACGTCCGCCGCCTCGTCCTGGGCGTGATACAGGTCCCACCGAAGCTGGTGGTTCATCCAGAACCCCGGCGTTGTGCCGAACACCTTCGCAAGCCGCAGGGCCGTATCCGGCGTGACCGAGCGCCGACCGTTTACCAGGCTGTTCACCCGCTGGAAGGGCATCTCCATACGCTCGGCGAGTTCCGTCTGCGTCAGGCCCAGCGGTTCGATGAACTCCCGCAGCAACATCGAGCCTGGGTGGCTCGGAGCGCGATGGGTGGGAACCCTGACCATTATGATCTTCCTCCTGCTACCCGTGGTAATCCACGATCTCTACATCCCGTGCTCCCTGACTGCTCCAGCGGAAGCACACCCTGTACTGATCGTTGATACGTATGCTGTACTGGCCCTTCCGGTCACCTTTCAGCGCCTCCAGGCGATTGCCCGGCGGGACACGAAGGTCTTGAAGCGCCTCGGCGTCGTCGACCAGGAACAGTTTCTCCCGTGCTCGGTCCACCAGCCCAGCAGGGAGTAGCTTCCTCGCGGCCTTCGAATCGACACCGTTGAAGACGTCCTCGGTACCGCGATTTCGGAACTCGATCGCCATGCCAGAACACTAGCACACTTGCCGTGCTACTCCAAGAAGACAACACGGTTCCCTAGGCGGGCGAGCCTTCGATCGACTGGGCTGGATCTTTCGCGAATCCCAGCGCCCTCCGAGGCGCCTACGTCGCCGCCTTGAGGGCCGCCGACGGCGTTCGCTGCTCGCCACTCCTCGAGCTCTTCGGCGGCCCGCCAGGATCTAGGCCTCGCTCATCCCTCCACCGCAAGCACCTCGGCGCCGTCCGTCGCGTCGCCCGGACGATTCGGGTCCCGGAGCAGCCACACCGCGATCGCGAGCAGCAGCGCGTTCGCCCCCCACATGGCCAAGAGCGGCGAGATCACCTGCTCATCGGCCAGCCACTCACCCGTCGAGAGCGCGCCGTAGTAGCCCAGGACGATCATGAGGGTCGAGCCCAGCATGAGCCAGCCTCCCCCCCGGGGAAAGCGGAGCGACACCGCCGCGCCCACCAGCGCCAGGATCACGCACGCCATCGCGAGGGCGAACTTCTTCTGGACCTCGACCTCGTACATCGCCGCGCGGGCCTCGGCGTCGGCACCACCCCCGCTCCGGGCCGCCTCGGCCGCCTGGCGCAATTGCCCGACCGTCATCGTCCGGTCGTTGGCCTCGATGGGTGCGCCCAGGAGCACCTCGGCCAACCGGGCGTTCGCGCGCGGCACGACCTGGGTGTTCAGGATCAGCGTCGAGGCGCCGATGACAGCCGCGGCGCCCAGCACGGGTACCATGAGCCGGCGAACGCCTCGGCGCCCCCGCCGCGCCGACCCGAGCGCCCCCTCCTTGCCCAGGCGCATGAACATCCACGACACGCTGAGCAAGACCGACAACGGAATCGTGAGGGCGAGCGTATGGGGCAACGAGAGGAGCAGAACCGGGCCGGCTTCGCGCAGGTCCCCCACACGCGACACCGTGACGTTGGTGAGCAGCAGCGCCGTGAGCAGGACGAGAGAGACGGCGAAGGGGATCGCGAGGCGGCCGAGGAGCCGGCCGGACGAGATCGTCGGCATCGGTGGGCCTCCGAAGATTCGTGGGATCGCCGACCCGCGAGCAGATGCGGTCAACGCCAGCCGGGCCGCCGCGACGATCGCGCCCAGCGCGAAGAGGGTTCGTTCCCAGGGATCCCGGATCGAGTCGAGCTCGGCGAGCATGCCCCTCACCAGGTCGCGGTGACGCGGCGGGCAGGCGCTCGCCAGAGCCTCGACGACCCGGCGGAGCAGGCTATGGAACGAGGGCGTCGGCATCGCTCAGGCCTCGCGCGGCTGCGGTGGGCGAAGCCATGACGCCTTCGCACGCTTCAGCGCCGCGCGAGCCTGGACCCGACCCGTCGACGTGAGCCGGTAGAGCTGGCGCGGAGGTCTGCCGGGATGCTCGGACTCCTCCCAGCGCGACTCGAGCCACCCGTCGTCGGTCAGGCGCGCGAGGAGCGGGTACAGGGTGCCCGACGAGAGGTCGGCCGCCTGCATGAGGTCGTAGCCGTAGCGCCAGCTTCCGGGCGTCTCCAGGAAGGCGAGGAGGGTGTGCGTGGTCGCACGTGTGAGTCGCTTCATGAGCTTATTCTACATATATCGTTCTAGCGATGCAAGGGGGATGCGGTAGGCATGCGGGTCGATGTGGGCCGCACCGCCCCGGACGCTCCTCCAAGGGACGGCTCGCCAACCTGGGGGTATCGGGTGCGGGGCTCGCCTTCACTACGCGACGCCACTTCGTTCGTCGCACCGCTGCGCGTCCGCGCGGCGTCGCGCAGAGCCCCTTTGAGGAGCGCCCGGGGCGGCGCGGCCCGTGATCGCCGGTCAGGCGGTGGAGCGGATATTTCTGACCAACCCGGCCAGCCCGTCCGTCGAGATGTCGACGACAAGGGGCAGACGGTCGCGACCGCCCTACACCGCTCCCACAATTCAAGTCCTGGGCCAACTTCGACTCGTAGTACCGATAGCCTTGGGTGTCGGCCTTCCAG
>CBFGQV010000103.1:0-8290 GCA_965651045.1 uncultured bacterium | reverse complement strand
GCACGAACACGGGCGCGACCCGTCCGGCTCGCGACTCTCGGCGCTCGTCGGCCCGATACCGTTCGGGTACGCGAACCAGCACCTGCTCGTGAGCGGGTTCGGCGCCGAGCGCAACGAAGACCACGTGGGCCACAAGATCGACTGGGAGAACGACATGCCCATGTCGGTGGCGGACGGCGGCTCGGCGGTGCTGGACATTCGCTGCGACGTGCTGGTGAAGATGCACCAGGGCACGCACTCGGCCGACGCGTTCACCAACAACATGCACGAGGTGGCGTACCACCTGCGCTGCTCCGACGGCACGGGCTTCAGCGCGACGCTGCTGACGCCGATCGGCACGCCGGGCGAGCTCGTCGTGTCGTGCGAGCGCGAGCGGCACGTGCACGCGGGCTCGGCGACCCCGCCCATCTCGCCCGAGGGCGGGGGCAAGCGCGCGATCCCCGACGCGAGCTGCCTGGCGCGGCACGTGCTCCAGAGCGATCGCCCGCGCTTCGATCCGGCGCTGCGTGAGAGCTGGGAGATCAGCGCGTCGCTCCGCGCCGAGAACGGGCGCGTGCTGGCGAGCTTCAATCCGTACTTCCAGGTCATGGACCCGAGCCGCTACTACGACCCGGGGGTGCCCGGCGGGGTCGCGCGGCCGATCGACCTCTGCCACGGCGGCGCGCTCGTCGAGCGCCGGGACCGCTGCGAGGGCGTCACCGCCGACGTCACCTGGAACGACCCGCGCTCGCCCTTCAAGGGCACGCGGCGCTTCACCGACATCAACGGCAACCGGGTGCGGAACGCCGACGGCCCCGAGGTCTGGTACACGGACCCGCTGGGGCGGAACGGCAGCCCCCTGCCCTTTCCGGGGGGGATTCGCCAGTGGATCGCCCGCCACGACAACGCCGGCATCGACCTGCACGGCCCCGTGATCGGGCGGGACCGCGACTACGACGCCCCCGGCGTCCACGCGCCGAACTGACCGTGGCGACGTGGAGGAGGGCTCGGGTAGCGGCCGGCGTGGTGGCGAGCGCGGCGCTGGCGCTGGCCCCGGCGGCCGCGGTGGCGGCGCTGGCCCTCGCCCCGGCGCCCGCGGCAGCGCAGGCCGGGTGGGACGCCCCGCGCATGCTCGGGCCGGCCTCGCCGCTCTCGCCGGGCGCGGCGTGGGTGCAGACCGACCAGCACGGTGTGCGCGCGCGGGGCGTGGTGGCGAGCTGGCGACCGCCCGGATGGGCGCCTGCGCTCGGCCTGCGGGGCGGCCTTCTGGACGGCGACGGCGGCGACCCGGTCGCGCTCGCCGGGCTCGACGTGCGGCTGCCCGTCGCCCGCCGCGACGAGGGCGCGCCCGCCGACCTCTCGTGGAGCACGGGCGCGGGGCTCGCGGTGGGCGATTTCACGCGCGTGACGGTGCCGATCGACCTCTCGGCCGGTCGGTCGTGGGCGGCCGGCTCGGTCTGGTTCGCGCCCTACCTCAGCGGAGGGGTCGCGCTCGACCTCGACCTGGGCGACGACCGCCCCGACCGCGAGTTCCACCTGCGGCCGACGGCCGGCGCCGGGCTGGACCTCTCGCTCGACCGCGAACGCCGACTGGTGCTCCGGGCCGCGCTGGCCGTCGGGGACCGGCGGGCGTTCGGGCTGGGCGCGGTCGTGCGGCTCTGACCGGCGACGGCGCTACCGCCGTCGACGCTACTCGTCGGTCAGCCCCACCTGCTGCGGCAGCGTGCGAAGCTCGAGAATCTTGAAGGTGCGCTCGCCCACGGGCAGCTCGATGACGACTTCCTCGCCCTCGGCGGCGCCGAGCAGGCCCCGGCCGATCGGCGACGCGATCGAGACCTGGCCGCCGTCGAGATCCATGAAGTCGCCGGCGACGATCGTGAACTCCATCTCTTCCTTCATGTGGTAGTTCATGACCGTCACCTTCGAGCCGAACCCGACCCGGTCGGCAGGCATCGCCTTGACGTCGATCTTCGAGAGCTCCGACATGCGCTGCTGCAGGTGCCCGATGCGTGCCTGGACGAAGCCCTGCCGCTCGAGCGCCGACTTGTACTCGGCGTTCTCGCGCAGGTCGCCGTGCTCGACGGCGATCTTGATGCGCTCCGGCAGCTCCACGTTGAGCTCGTGGGTCAGGCGCGCGATCTCTTCCTCGATCTTCTCGCGGATCTCGTCCAACATGGGGATCCACCTCCACACACGGGGGCACGTTCGGGGTCCGGGCACGACGGCCCAGGATGCGACACGCCGCCCCGACCTGGAGGGGCCGGGACGGCGTGTGCGACTTCGGCAATCATACCCCGGAGCGGTCCCGAAGGGAAGTCCCGTGCCCCTTGGCGAGACCGTGGCCCCGACCCTATCGTTGAGGCCATGGACGATTCGAACGGCACCCCGCCCTGCTCGCGCCGCCGCTTTCTGGCGCTGTTGCCCGGCCTCGCCGCGCTCGCCGCGGTGGCCGGCGTGCGGCCCCTTCGGGCGGCGCTCGGGCCCCATGACCCGCTCGGGCCGCTCGGCGGCTCCGAGCATCCCGACCCGCGCCCCGGCATCGACGGCTCGAAGGTGCTCACGGCCGACGACCTCGCGGGCTTTCCGAACCTGATCGAGCTCTACGACGGGGTACGCAAGCATGCCGCGCTCGCCGACGGCGTGCAGTGCCAGTGCGGGTGCGCTCAGCTGAGCGGGCACCGCTCGCTGCTCATCTGCTACGAGGAGAGCGCGATGGCCAAGTTCTGCCCGATCTGCCAGGCGCAGGGGCGGCTGCTGGTCGGGCGCGCCGAAGAGGGCCAGACGCTCGAGCAGATCCGCCGGGCGATCGACGCGCGGTTCGGCAGCGTGGGTGGCGAGTCGGCCCGCGCCGGCCGCTCACTCCGTGCGCAGCGCGCGAACGGGGTCGACACGCGCGGCGCGACGGGCCGGTAGCCACGCCGCGCCCAACGCGACCGCGGCCAGGAGCGCCGGAATCGCCACCAGCGTGAGCGGATCGGCCGCGCCGACCCCGTAGAGGAAGCGCGCCAGCAGCACCCCGACGCCCACCGCCACGGCGAGCCCCGCGGCGATCCCCACGGCCACGAGGCGCATGCCGCCGCCCACGAGCATGCGCACGACTTCGGGCCCGGTGGCTCCGAGCGAGAGGCGGATCCCCACTTCTCGCGTGCGGCGCGCGACGGCGTGGCTCACGAGCCCCCAGATGCCCACGGCCGCGAGCAGCAGCGCGAGGCCCCCGAACACCGACAGCAGGAGCGCCGCCATGCGCGGCGGGAAGAGGTGGATCGCCAGGTGCTCCTCCATCGTGCGCTGGTCGAAGAGCACGAGGTCCGGCACGAGCGCGAGCGCCTCGGAGCGCGCGAGGCGGAGCAGGTCGGGGCTCGGCGCCGACCCCCGCACGATCACCTGCAGGCTCTCGACGTAGCGCTGCTCGGCCGAGAAGTACACGCGCGGCCGCGCCTCTTCGCCGAGCGAACGGACCCGCGTATCGCGGGCGACGCCCACGATCCGGACCGGGTCGCCGTCCGCGCCCCGGTGCACGAGACGCCCCACGGCCTCTTCGCCGGGCCAGAAGCGCTCGGCGAAGGCCTCGCTCACGATCGCCACGGGCTCGCCACCCTCGACGTCGTCCGGACCGAAGGCGCGGCCGCGCACGATGGGCACCTCCATGACCGGAAAGAACGCCGCGTCGGCCCAGGTGAAGTCGACGTCGTGCGTTCCGTCGGGGCGCGCCGAGGCGACGGCCGTTCCGGGCACCTCGAGCGAGGTGGTCTGCACGCTGAAGCCGAGCGGCAGGTTGTCGGTGAGCGCGACGCCGTCGACCTCGGGGCGTGCGAGCAGCCGGGCACGGAGCTCGTCGTAGAAGGCGCGCCCCTCGGCCTCGTCGACCCCGCTCATCTCGAGCTGCGGCCAGAGCAGCGCGGCCGAGCCCGTATAGAACCCTGGGTCCAGCCGCTGCGCGGCCAGCAGCGAGCGCAGGAAAAGGCCCGATCCGACGAGCAGCACGACCGAGAGCGCGAGTTGGGCGACCACCAAGCCGTTCCGGAGGCGTCCCCGGCCGGAGCCGGCGCGGGCGCCGTCGGAGCGGGTCGCCGCCGCCAGGTCGGTGCGGGTGGCGTCGAGCGCCGGAAGCAGCCCGAACACCAGGCCGGCGAGGAGCGACACGCCCAACGTGTACGCCAGCACCTGCCCGTCGAGCGGGAAGTCGAGGCTCAGCGGAATCGGAATCGGCGGGCGGAAGCCCACCAGCAGGTCGACCGTCCAGCGGGCCAGCAGCAGGCCTCCCGCGCCCCCGAGCAGCGCGAGCACGAGCGTTTCGACCAACAACTGCCGCACGAGGGCGAACCGGCCCGCGCCGAGCGAGACGCGCACGGCGATCTCGGCGCGGCGGGCCTCGCCCCGCGCGAGCAGGAAGGCCGCCAGGTTGGTGCAGGCGATGAGCAGCACGAGCCCCACGACGCCCAGCAGCAACGCCGCGACCGGGCCGAGCGCGCCGTCGACGAGCGGGTGCACCGACACGGCCGACGTCGGCAGCAGCGACATGGTGCGGCCCTCGTTGGTCTCGGGGTGGAGGCGCGCCTGTTCGGCGGCGAAGCGCCCGAGCCACTCGGAGGCCTGGTCGGCCGACACGCCCGGCGCGAGCCGCGCCTTCACGAAGGCGCTCCGGTTGCCGCGGCCGTCCCAGCGCGACGCGTCGTCGCCCAGCACGGCGTCGACCATGCTGACCGGCACGAACAGGCTCGTCCGGAATGCCGGCAGCGTGCCCGTGTACCACTCGGGCGCGACGCCGACCACGGTGAAGCGGTGCTGGTTGATGCGAATCTCGCGGCCGACCACCGACGGGTCGCCGCCGTGGTGCTGCTGCCAGTAGGCGAATCCCAAGACCACCACCGGCGACTCGCCCGGGACGTCGTCTTCGTCGGGCGTGAAGGCGCGGCCCAGGGCGGGATCGATGCCCAGCACCTGGAACAGGTCCGCCGAGACGCCCTCGCCGAAGACGATCTCGGCGGCGCCGGGCTCGCCGGCGCGGGCCAGCACCGTCTCGCTCGCCACGACCGCGTCGAACACACCGGCCCGTCGCGCGGCCTCGGCCAGGTCGCGCACGTCGGGCTGCGAGAAGGTCGCGTAGGCGTAGCCGTTGCTCTCCGAGGTGTAGAGTTCGACGAGGCGCTCCGGCTCGGCGAAGGGCGGCGCGCGGAAGAGCACCGCGTTGACGACGCTGAAGATGGCCGTGTTGGCGCCGATGCCCAGCGCGAGCGAGAGCACGGCGACGAGGGTGAAGCCCGGGCTCTTCAGCACGCGGCGGGCGGCGTAGGCGAGGTCTCGGCGCAGGGCGTCCATGTCGGTCACTCGGGTGAGGGTCGTGCGAAGGAGACGTGCGGCGGATCGCGCGGCGAGCTCGGCCACCTGGCGTCGGTACCACCAGCGGGCGCGTGTGACGCCCCGCGTCCGTACGCGGTGCCGCCAGAGCTCGTCCAGTTCGGCCGCGAACACGTCGCGGTCGTGCTCGGGCAGCACGCGCCGAAGGGCGGCGCGCGCCAGCCGAGGTGGGCGGGGGTCGGCTCGGTGCATGGGGGGATCTCCGGTTCGCCCTTCAGTCGGCCTTGAGCGCCCGTACCGGGTCGACGCGCACGGCGCGGCGCGCGGGCACCCACGACGCGAGCGACGCGACGCAGAGCAGAAGCGCCCCGGTGCCGACGAACGCCACGGGGTCGAACGCCCCGACGCCGTACAGGAACCGGGAGAGCACGAGCGCGAAGCCCGCCGAAAGCAGCACGCCGAGGCCGGCCCCGATGGCCACCAGGCGCAGGCCGTCGGCCATCAGCATGCCCACCACCTGGCCACGGCGGGCGCCGAGCGAGACGCGAATCCCCACTTCTCGCGTGCGGCGCGAGACGGCGTAGCTGACGACGCCGTAGAGGCCGACCGACGCCAGCGCCAGCGCGAGGCCCGCGAAGACGGCCGCCAGGAGCGCCGAGGCGCGCGCCGGGAAGAGCATGATCGCCAGGTGCCCGTCCATCGTCGTCTGGCCGAAGATGCGCACCAGCGGGTCGACCTCGCGGGCGATGCGGCCGATCTCGATCGCGACGCCGCGCGGGTCCACGCCCCGGGACTCGGCCACGGCGAAGAAGAACGGACCCGGCGACTGCGCGAAGGCCGTGTAGAGATACGGCTTGGGCTGCTCGCCGAGGGTGCCGTCCTTGACCGTCTCGACCACGCCGATCACGCGCGCGTCGCCCCCGGTGAGGCGCACCGTCGAGCCGACGGCCGGGCGGTCCGGAAAGAACTGCGCCGCGAACGCCTCGTTGACCACCACCACGGTCTCGGCGTCGCCGTCGTCGGCGGGCTCGAAGGTGCGCCCGTAGAGCAGGTCGATGCCCATCGCGCCGAAATAGCCCTCGGTGACCGCGGCGTAGGCGATCTCCCAACGGTCGCGGCCGGGCGGCGGATCGATACCGTCGACCGCGACGTAGCGGCTCGACGAGCTGAGCACGTCGAGGTGGAGCTGCGTGGCGAGCCCCACGGTGCCGACGCCGGGCACCGCCTCGAGTCGCTCGACGTAGTCGCGCACGCCGGCCAGGATCGCGGCGTCGTCGAGTCCCTCGAGCGATCCCAGCGAGACCTGGGCGAGCGCCGCCGGGTGCTCGCCGAAGCCCGGGTCGATGGACTGCCGAGCGACCATGCTGCGGAGCAGGAGCCCTGCGCCCACCAGGAGCACCAGCGAGAGCGCGACCTGGCCCACCACGAGCACCTTGCGCGTCTCGAAACGGCGCGGGCGGTCGCCCGTCGCCTCGTTCTTGAGCGTCGGAGCGAGCTCGGGGCGGGTGGCCTGGAGCGCCGGCGTGAGGCCGAAGATCGCGCCCGCGACGAGCGACACCGCGAGCGTGAAGAGCAGCACCGGGCCGTCGACGGACAGGTCGAGGGTGATGGGCAGCGGAAGCGGCAGATCGGCGGTCTCGAGCCACGAGGTGATCCACGAGGCGAGCGCCAGGCCGGCGGCGCCGCCCGCGAGCGCGAGCAGGAGCGTCTCGGTGAGAAGCTGGCGCACCAGCCCGGCGCGGCTCGCGCCCAGGGCCAGGCGCACGGCGATCTCGCGCTTGCGGTCGGCGGCGCGGGCCAGCAGGAACGAGGCGAGGTTGGCGCAGGCGATCACCAGCACGACCCCGACGACCGCGAGCAGGAGCCCGAGCGCCGGCACGAGCACCCGGTCGAGCATCGGATTCACGACCACGTCGGCCGTGGGCACGACGACGATCGCCTCGTCGGCGAGCCACTGGTCGGGAAAGCTCTCCTGCAGCCATGCGGTGGTGCGCTCGGCCGAGGCGGCGGCCTGGGTGACGGTCGCGCCCGGCAACAGCCGTCCGCGGGCGAAGAACGACTGGTTGCCGCGACTCTCGAATTCGCCGTTGCCCGGGTCGACGCGGGGGGCGAGGGTCACCGGCACATACAGGTCGGGCACCAGGCCGCGCAGCGTGCCCTGGTAGTCGGGCTCGACCACGCCGACGATGGTGATCGGGTGCCCGCCGATGCGGAATTCGCGCCCTACGACCGACGGATCGCCCCCGAACCGCCGCTGCCAGAAGCGGTGGTCGAGCACGGCCACCGGCGCGGCGCCGTCCCGCAGGTCGTCGTCGGGCAGAAGGGTACGGCCGACCGTCGCGTCCAGACCCTGCAGCGTGAAGTAGTTGCCCGACACCAGCTCGGCCGGGTGCATTTCGGCCGTACCGTCGTCGCCCACGCTGCTCAACAGCCCGAAGCGCGACGCCGACACGTCGACGAAGACGTCCGACATGCGCTCGCGAAGGTCCAGGTAGTCCAGGTAGGAGAGCGTGCCGTGCGACGTCGTGCGCTGCGCCATGTAGACGTCGACCAGCTCTTCGGGCGCGTCCTGGGCGTGCCCCCGGAGCACGACCGCGTGCACGAGCGAGAAGATGGCCGTGTTGGCGCCGATGCCCAGCGCGAGCGAGAGCAGGGCGATCAGGGTGAAGCCCGGCGCCCTGACGAGGCGCCGGAGCGCGTAGGTGACGTCCCGCTTCAGTGCATCCATGTCGGTTCCCCTCCTCATCGTTCGTCGCACCTTCGCGCCCAGGCTCGGAATCGCCAGGGCGAGCACCTGTCTGCGGTACCACCGGCGCGCGGCCGTGACCCCGCGGTCCGCGGCGCGCCGTCGGAACAGTTCGTCCAGCTCGTGCGGAAAGGTGGCGCGGTCGCGCTCCGGCAGGGCGCGCTCGAGCCACCGTCGCCAACGCTGCGGCGGGCCGGTGGACGGGCCGTGGTCGCTGGCCGGGTCGTGGCCGGCGCACGGCCCGCGGCCGTCGCCCCCCTCGTGGCC
>CBFGQV010000102.1:0-8387 GCA_965651045.1 uncultured bacterium | reverse complement strand
GGCGCCGAACAGCCCCGTGCCGGACTCGGCAGCGGCCCCCGCCGCGCCCGACACGGCGGGCGGGTGAGCATGGCGTCAGGAACCCGCCCGATCCGGGGGTTTACGACACGCATGTACGAGAAACGCACCACCCTCCGAGGCGCGTTGCACCGCGCACCCGCGCCCCTGGGTACGGCGGTCGCAGTCGCGCTCGCGCTGCACCCCGCCCCGCTGAGCGGTCAGGCTCCGATTCCGGGTGAAGACCCCGCGCTCGCCGACCGGGTCGCTGCCGTCGTGGGCGACTCGATCGTCCTGTTCTCGGACATCCAGCGGGAGGTCTTCCGCCTGGAGACCCAGGGTGCGGAGGTTCCCGAGTCCCCGGACGAGCGCCGTGCCTTCATGCGCGAGCTGCTCGACGACCTCGTCGACCTCCAGCTGATTCTTCAGGAGGCGGCCCGCGACACGACCATGCTGCCCGACGAGGAGATCATCGAGGCGCGCGTCGACGAGGCCATAGCCCGCGTCCAGCAGCAGGTCGGTGGCGCTCGGCAGCTGCAGGAGGCCCTGGCCGCCGACGGCATGACGATGTCCGCATTCCGGGACACCTACCGGGCCGACATCCGGACGCTGCAGACCCGGCAGCTCTTCCTGCAGCGGCGTCTGGCCGATGCACGGCCCGTGGTGATCACCGACGCCGAGATGCGTGCATTCTTCGACGCCCAACGCTCGCAGCTGCAGGATCGTCCCGAGCTGATCACCCTCGAGCAGATCTTCCTCCGTCCGACGGCGCCGGACCCGGCGTGGGACCGCGCCCGCGCGGTGGCCGATTCGTTGATCGTCGAGCTCCGGGCCGGTGCCGACTTCGCCGCGCTCGCCGAGGAGTGGTCGGACGACCGGGGAAGCGCCGCGAACGGGGGTGACCTGGGCTGGTTCCGGCGCGGCAATATGGTCGCCGAGTTCGAAGACGTCGCCTTCCGCCTTCCGAACGGGCAGGTGAGCCCACCGGTCCGTACGGACTACGGCTGGCACATCATTCGGGTCGACCGCGCCAGGCCGGGCGAGGTGAAGGCTCGCCACATCCTGATTCGGCCGGAGTCCGGTGCAGACGACGTCGAACGTGCGATGGCGCTCGGCTCGGCGCTCGCCGACTCGCTCCGGGCCGGACGCTCCGCCGACGAGCTCAACGAGCGCTACGGCGTCGATTCTCGAAGCACCACCGCGCAGATCTCGCGCGATCAGCTGAACACCGAGCTGCCTCCGGTCTACGCCCAGCAGCTCGCAACGGCGTCCGAGGGCGAGGTGCTCGCGCCGTTCCAGGTCACCCTCGGCGCCGAGTCGCTGGTCGCCGTGGTCCGGGTCGCCGAGATCCGCGCCGCGGGCGAGTTCACCTTCGAAGACCTCGAAGACCAGATCCGGGTTCGTCTCCAGGAGCAGAAGAGCATCGAGCGGATCCTCGCCGACCTGCGCGAACGCACCTACGTCGACATCCGGTTCTGATCGGTTGACCACGCTCGCCGTCACCCTCGGAGATCCGCGGGGGATCGGCCCCGAAGTGGCCGCGCTCGCCGCGGCGCAGGTTCTCGAACGGCACGACGACCTTCGCATCGTCGCGCTCGGTGCCGACGGCTCGTGGAGCGGCCCGGGAGGCTTCCGTTCGGTCGGCGACTTCGACGGTACGGCCGCGAGCGCAGGAAGGGTGTCGGGTTCCGCGATCGAAGCGGCCGTGCGCCTGGCCCTCGCGGGCGAGGTCGACGCGATCGTCACGGCGCCCATTCACAAGGCGGCCCTGCACGAGGCCGGGTACGACGAGCCGGGGCACACCGAGTTGCTCGCGCGATTGGCCGGCGCCGCGCCGGTCGGCATGCTCATGGCGAGCGAGCGGACACGGGTCGGGGGCTCGCTCCGCGTGCTCCTGGCCACCACCCACGTGGCGCTCCGCGACGTGCCGGGGCTGCTCACCGTCGACCTCCTGGTGCAGCAATCGACGCTGCTCGACCGCTCGCTCCAAGGCATGTGGGCGCTTCCCCGCCCTCGCCTCGCGCTCTGCGCCCTCAACCCGCACGCCTCGGACCACGGGCTCTTCGGTGACGAGGAGGCGCGCGTCATGGAGCCGGCGATCGAGGCGCTCCGCGCGGCGGGCGTCGACGTCACCGGCCCCCTGCCCGCCGACACCGTCTTCTCGCGCGCACTCGCCGGCGAGTTCGACGCCGTGGTCGCGCCCTACCACGACGTCGGCATGGCCGTCTTCAAGACCGTCTCGTTCGGGCGCGGAGTGAACGTCACGCTCGGCCTGCCCTTTCCGCGCACCTCGCCCGATCACGGCACGGCGTTCGACCGCGTCGGCACCGGCACCGCCGACCCCTCGTCGATGGTCGAAGCGATCGAACTCGCGCGCCGGCTGGCCCGCGGTACGCGACCGTCGCCTTCCCGCCTTTACGAGCCGGCGTCACCCGACCCATCTTGAGGGCCGACCCGCCACGTATCTCTCCCCTCCCCGACCTCGCGAGCCCGGCCTCGGACCTTGATCAAGCTCACCGAAGTCTCGAAGGAGTACCCCCGAGGGGGTCCCGCTCTCAAGGACGTGTCGTTCCACATCCGGAAGGGTGAGTTCGCGTTTCTCACCGGACACTCGGGGTCCGGGAAGTCCACGACCCTGCGCCTGATCCACCTCGCCGACCGACCGACGCGGGGGGAGGTGCGGGTGAGCGGGTATTCGTCCGAGCGGCTCTCGGCCCGGGACGTCTGGAAGGTGCGCCGACGCGTCGGCATGGTATTCCAGGACTTTCGGCTCCTGCCGGGCCGCACCGCGCTGGAGAACGTGGCCTTCGCGCTGGAGGTGACGGACACCCGCAAGGAGGAGATCCGCCCGCGCGCGCAGCGTCTGTTGAGCCAGGTCGGGCTCGCACCCAAGGCGGGCGCGCTGGTGCACGAGCTCTCCGGGGGCGAGCAGCAGCGTGTGGCGATCGCGCGCGCCCTGGTGAACGATCCGGTCGTGCTGCTCGCCGACGAACCCACCGGGAACCTGGACGAGCGCGCGACGCGTGGCATCATGGAGCTCTTCTTCGAGATCAACGCGATGGGCATGGCCGTGTTGATGGCTACGCACGACCTCGACCTGCTCAAGGTGCACTCCAAGGCCCGCGCGCTGGAGCTCGACCAAGGCCGGCTGGTCTACGACTCGGGTGAGACGCCCCCACCTCCGCGGCACCCGACCCCTGACGGAGAGGCCCCATGAGCTACGCCGTGCGCGAGGCCGCGGCGGCGTTCAGGCGTGCGCCCGTTCTCACCGGCCTCGCCGCCGCGATGGTCGGCCTGGCGCTGTTCGTCGTCGGGCTCTTCGGGCTGGTCGCCCACAACCTCGAAGTCGCCCTCGAAGAGGTCGAGTCCCGGGTCGAGGTCGTGGCCTACCTGCTCGACGACGCCCTCAATCGTGAGATCGAGGTCGCCGTGTCCGAGCTCCAGGCCATGCCCCAGGTCGAGGCGGTGATCTATGTCAGCAAGGACTCCGCGCTGGTCCGAGCCCGGCGCGATCTCGACCAGTTCGAAGAGGTGTTCACGGGGCTGGCCGTGAATCCCCTTCCCGCCTCGCTCGAGGTACGTCTGCGCGAGGGCGCCCGGACGCGCGAGGCGGTCGACCGCGTCGTCGAGGTGGCGTCCGCGTACCCGTTCGTCGAGGACGTGGCGTACGGCCAGGAGTGGGTCGATCGGCTCTTCAGCCTGAGGCGCGTCGCGGCGATCTCGTCGGGAGCGCTCGGGGCCGCGTTCGGACTCGTGGCGGCGCTGATCATCGGCACGGCGCTCCGGATCGCGATCTTCGCGCGGCGCGACGAGATCTATGTCATGCGACTCGTGGGCGCGCGCGACGGGTTCATTCGGCGACCCTTCCTGCTCGAGGGCGCGGTCACCGGCCTGCTCGGGGGTGTGGTGGCCGTCCTGCTCACCTGGATCGCGTGGCGTACGGTAGACGCTGCGCTCTTCGAGATCGAGTGGATTCCGGCCCCGTGGCTCCTGGCGGGGCTGGCCGGCGGCGCGGTCTTCGGCGCGCTCGCGAGCTCCTTCGCGGTGCGCCGTCACCTGCGCGAGGTGACCTGATGCGCCCCCGGACGCTCGCTCGCGGGTTCGCGGCCGTCCTGGTGGCGCTGGGCGTCGGTGCGGGCGCCGCCCCGCTCGCGGGTCAGGCCGCCGACATCCAGCAGCAGATTCGTGAGAGCCAGCAGCGGCTCGAAGAGATTCGCGCCGAGCGCGCCCGGCTCCAGGCCGAGATGGCCACCGTGCGGGGGCGCGTGCAGGACGCGGCCACCGACCTGCGCAACATCGAGCAGCGCCTCAGCGCGTCGCGCTCGGTCCTGGCCGAGTTGGACTTCCAGGTCGAGGCCATGACCCAGCAGGTGCAGGAGACGACGCGCGAGCTGCTGCTCACGCGCGAGCGGCAGCGCGAGGGCTCGGTCGTGCTGAACCAACGCCTGCGCGACATCTACAAGCTCGGCGGGCTCCACACGGTGCGCGTGCTCCTCGGGGCCGAGTCGTTCGGCGACCTGCTGACCCGCTACCGCTACCTGCGCATGGTCGCCGCCTACGATCGCGGGCTCGTGGACCGGGTCGCCGAACTCGAGACCGCGCTCACCGTGCAGGACCAGGAACTGCGAGAGAGCTTGGCCGAGCTGGGCAGGCTGCGGCAGTCCCAGCTCGGCGAGGTCGCGGAGCTTCGCTCGGTCGAGCAGGAGCGTCAGCAGGCGCTCGAACGCTTCCGATCCGAAGAGGCCCGAACGATGAGCCGGCTCGAACAGCTCGACGCCGACGAGCGACGCCTCGCCGGTCTCGTCGACGACCTCGAACGACGCCGTCTCGAGGCCGAGCGCCGCCGGAGCGCGACCGGAGCCGCCGCCGGGCCCAGCACGTTGTCGGGGGCCGATGCCGGAAGCCTGGACTGGCCGGTCGACGGCGAGATCATCTACCAGTTCGGTCGGCAGCAGCGCCCGGACGGCACCGTCCTGCGCTTCAACGGCCTGGGGATCGCCGCGGCGCCGGGAACCCCCGTCCGCGCCGTGCGCGGCGGCACCGTCGTGCTCGCCGGCCCCTTCGAGGGGTACGGGCCGACGGTGGTCGTGAGCCACGGCGACGGCTTCTATACCCTCTATCTCTACCTCGAGGAGATCGGTGTGGTCGAAGGGCGTCCGGTCGACGCGGGTCAGGTCGTCGGCACCGTCGGCGGCATCGGCACACCCGAAGGCCCACACATCGAGTTTCAGGTCCGCGCCCCGGTGGGTGGAGGCTCACCGCAGGCCCGCGACCCGCTGCAGTGGCTCCGGCCGCGGGGCGGTGGCTGATGCTGCACCCGCTGGTCGGGCACGAAGGACTCCGCGAGGCGCTGGTGCGTGCTCATGAGGCCCGGAGCCTGCCCTCCGCACTCCTGCTCCAGGGCCCCCGCGGCGTGGGCAAGCAGCGTCTGGCGCTCTGGCTCGGGCAGCTCGTGCTGTGCGAAAACCCCGGGGGCGGCGAGGCGGCCGAGGCCGGTGGGCCCTGCACCGTCTGTCGCTCGTGCCGCATGGCGCTCCGGCTCGAGCACCCGGACCTGCACTGGTACTTCCCGGTCTCACGGCCGCGCGGCACCAGCGCCGACAAGCTCGCCGACGCGCTGGAAGAGGCGCGGCACGAGCGTCTCGCCGAGGTGCGGTCCGACGCGATTCGACCGAGCGGGGGCGACGACGAGCCGGGGGGCATCTACCTCGCCGCCGCGCAGACCATCCGGCGCAAGGCGCAGAGCCGCCCGTCGATGGCCGACCAGCAGTTCTTCATCATCGCCGACGCCGAGCAGCTCGTGCCTCAGGAGTCCAGCCCCGAAGCGGCCAACGCGCTGCTCAAGCTGCTCGAAGAGCCGCCGGCCGATACGCGGCTGGTGCTGACGAGCAGCGAGCCCGGGGCGCTCCTCGATACGATTCGCTCACGCGCGGTGCCGGTCCACGTGCCGACCCTTCCCGCCGACGAGGTCGAGCGCTTCCTGATCGAGCACCGAGCCACCGACGAGAGCGCGGCACGGCTCGCCGCGCGGCTCGGCCAGGGCTCGATCGGCCGAGCCCTCGGGTTCCTTCCCGCGGCCGACGGCTCGCCGGGCCCGCTGGAAGAGGTGCGGCGCGAAGCGTACCGTGTGGTCGAGGCGGCGGTGGTCGGCGCGGGTGGTCACGCGTACACGCTCGCGATGCAGTATCGACCCACGCGGGCGCGGGCGCTGCTCGAGATGCTCGCCGCCGTCGAACGATGGCTCCGCGATTTCGCGGCCGTCGCCGCGGGCGTGCCCGAGCGCGCCGTCGCCGGCGACGCGCTCGACGCGATTCGGGAGCTCGTCCAACGCGAGGGCATTCGGCCCGAGGCGCTGGCGGCGGCGGTCGAGGCCGTCGACGAGGCGCAGCTCCAGGCGCGGGGCAACGTGAACCCTCAGCTGATCGTCGCGGCGCTGGTGCTCGGGCTACGCCAGCGACTGCGACCGACCGCGTGACCATGGACGATCTCACACACCTGGGGCCCGACGGGCACGCGCGCATGGTCGACGTCACCGCCAAGGCCGCGACCCACCGCGTGGCTGTCGCCGAGGGCCGTATCGTCATGCACGCGAAGACGCTGTCTGCCATCCAGGCGGGCGATGCACCCAAGGGCGACGTACTCGGCACGGCACGGCTCGCCGGCGTCATGGCGGCCAAGCGCACCGCCGATCTGATCCCGCTCTGTCACGCTCTGCCCGAGGCGTCCACCACCGTCCGGCTCGAGGCCGACGCGGCGCTGCCAGGTGTGCGCGCAGAAGCCGAGGTCCACCTGCACGGTCGCACGGGCGTCGAGATGGAGGCGCTCACCGCCGTCACGGTGGCGCTCCTGACGGTCTACGACATGGCCAAGGCGCTCGACCGCGGCATGCGCATCGAGGGCGTGCGGCTGATCCGGAAGGAGGGGGGCGCGAGCGGGAGCTGGCAGGCCGAAGGCCCGCCGCTCACCCCGCCGCGCGAACCCTGAGCCGGTCTCCGGGCTGCAGCACGACCCGAGCGGGCAGCCCGTTCCACTCACGGAGCGCGCGCACCGTGGTGCCGTGCCGGCGGGCGATGGTCCAGAGGCTGTCGCCACTCCGCACCACGTACACGCCGTCCGCCCCCGCACCGGCCGCCCCCGGGGCGAGTGCCGCGGCGGCGCCCCGCACGAGCGGCACCATCAACCGCTGGCCGATCCGTAGCCGCCGCGGCCGGACCCCCGGATTCGCGGCCTGGAGTTCCGCGAGCCGCACGCCGTACGACGACGCGATGCCCGACAGCGTCTCGCCACTCCGCACCACGTGCTCGGCCACCGTGACCCGCTCGTTCGGGGGGATCTCGGCGTAGGCCACCTGGAACCGTTCGGCCGTGCCCGGGGGCAAGCGGATCGGCGTCGGCACGCCGCGCGGTGTCACGCCTCGGAGCACGTGCGGGTTCAGCGCGCGCACCACCGTCTCCTCGACGCCCGCGGCCTCGGCGACCACGTCGAACGAGGTGGCATCGGGCACCTCGACCTCGTCGAATCGGTAGGCCGCCTGCCGCTGGTCGGGGGGCGTGATGCCGTAGCGCTCCGGGTTCTCGCCCACGCGCGCCACGGCGATCAACTTTGGTATGAACTCGCGTGTCTCCCGCGGCAGGTGCGGCGCGATCACGAGAAAGAGCGAATCGCCGAGCGGCGCGAGCGGCGCGTGGTCGCGGAGCAGCCGCTCGACCCGGTAGGGCCCGCCGTTGTACGCGGCCAGCGCGAGGAACCACGAATCGAACCGCTCGCGCAGGTCACGCAGGTAGCCCGCAGCCGTGAGCGTCGACTTGACCGGGTCGCGGCGTTCGTCGACGAGCGGGGTGACCGTCATGCCGAACCCACGCGCGACAGGGGCCATGAACTGCCAGAGCCCGACCGCCGAGGCCGAGCTCACCGCGGCCGGCCGATACCCGCTCTCGATGATGGGCAGGTAGCGAAGCGAGCGCGGCAGCCCCTCGACCGCGAGCACCGAGTCCACGAGGTGTTCGTAGGCGCCCATCCGGTCGAGGAAGACCGGAAACCCGCTGGCCTGGCGCACGGCGTAGACCTCCTCCCAGTACCGGGCGCGGCCGTCGAGGTCGGGGTGGGTGGCCCAGGGCGAGGTGAGAATCTCGTCGCGCGTCTCCACCTCGTCGGGCGGAGCTGGCGGGCGGGCGCCGGCGAGCTCCTCGAACCCGGGCATCGGGGCGACCGGCACCACGGGCATCGGCAGGGGAGCGGGAGGCACGGGCACCGGCGCGCCCGAGCAGGAAGCGCACACGACCAGGACGGCCGTGAGGCCGGCCCGCTGCACGCGCCGGACCGTCATGTGCGCGCGACCGCCATCACCCGGTCCACCGCCTCGAGCAGGCGGTCCACGTTCACGTCACGGG
>CBFGQV010000101.1:0-8395 GCA_965651045.1 uncultured bacterium | reverse complement strand
TGGGAGATCGTACACCCCGACCACTTCGAGACGCTGGACGTGCCGGTGGTGTGGGGGCGCCCGCTCGAACCCGGCGACGGACCGGGCGGCGACCAGGTCGTGGTGGTGAACGAGCGCGCCGCGCGCACGCTGTGGCCCGGTCAGGAGCCGCTCGGCCAGCGCCTGGCCGCGTTCGGCAACCAGGCCGAGAGCGAGTGGTGGACGGTGGTGGGGGTCGCAGCCGACACACGCTACCACGCCTTCGTGGAGGCGCGCCCGGTGGTCTACTTTCCCGCGCGCCAACTGGACTTCGTGCCCTTGCGCCACCTGTTGGTGCGGATCGGGCCCGACGCGCCCGAACTTCTCCCGCTCGTGCGCGAGGCCGTCGCCCAGGTGGACCCCGGGATCCGCGTCGCCGGGGCCACGAAGGTCGCGGAGCACCTCGCCGAGCCGCTCGCACGCCCCCGGTTCGCGGCCCTGGTGCTGGCGTTGCTCGCGGCGACAACGCTGCTGCTGGCCGCGGTCGGCGTCTACGGCGTCATGGCGGCTTCAGCGCGCGCCCGGGCCCCTGAGATGGGGGTGCGCATGGCGCTCGGCGCGGCGCCCGGGACGGTCCGACGGCTGATACTCGGCCGCGGCCTCGTTCTCACGCTCACCGGCGCCGCCGTCGGCGCGCTTGCCGTCCTGCCCGGCAACCGGCTGCTCGAATCGCTGCTCTTCGGCGTGGCACCCACCGACGCGTGGAGTCACGCCCTCGCGGCGGCGGTCGTGATCGGGCTCGCGCTGATCGCGAGTTGGGTGCCGGCGCGCAGGGCGGCGGGGCTCGACCCGGCCCGGGTGTTGAGGGGCGAATGAGCGCCGTGGCCCGCCTCGCTCAGCCCCCCGCCGCCTCGGCCCGGATCCGCTCCACGAACTCGACCGCCAGGTCGTTCGGCATGGGAATGGTCAGGTGGTACTGGGCGATCTTCCAGCCGGCGTCGGTCGCGACCAGCACGCCCGTGCCGCGGGTCTGGCCGTAGCGCGCGTTCTCCAGCAGCTCGTCGAACCATGCCGTGCGGCCGTCGGGCGCGACGTAGACGTGCCGCTCGGTCATGTCGTAGGTCCACCCGCTGGTGCCCGCGGCGAAGCCACGGAACTCGTCGACGGTCCAGCGCTCGGTCGCGTCGGTGCCCAGGAACACGGCATCGTCGGCCATCAGTTCGAAGTACGCGTCGAAGTCGGCCTCCGACGCGAGGCGATGGAACGCGCTCAGCACCTCGTCGACCGAGGCCCGCGCGCGCTCGAGGTCGGCGGCGGACGCGGCGGGCGCGGCCGGCGCCTCGGGTGCGTCGTCGGCGGCCTCGGGCGGGGTGCAGCCGACGGCCAGGAGCGAGCAGGAGACCAGGAGGGCGAGACGTCGCACGGGGCACCTCATGGAAGGGGGAGGGGGCGGACACACCAATCTGCGCCCCGTCGGCGCGCGGCGCCACGATTTCGGTCGCCACCGCCCACTCGCCGTTCACCGACCTCCGGTACCCGTTCGCCGATTCCCCGCCAGGGGCCGTAGCCCTCGGGCCCCCGCCGTCGTAAGGCTTCACCGGAGTCGCGGCTGGTCGGCCGCGCCGCATGCGACAACGGAGGGAAGGGGGGGATGACGATTCGGACGGCGGTGGCTCTTCTGGCGGTCGCGGCGCTCCCGGCCGCCGCGCAGGCAGGGGCGGGCGGGGTCGGAAGCGGACTCGACAGCCTGGGCGGCGTGCTCTGGGCCTTCGAGACCGAGGGCCCGGTGCGAGGCTCGCCCACCCTCGCCGACGGCGTCGTCTACATCGGCGGCACCGACGGCCGGCTCTACGCGCTCGACGCGCGCGACGGGCGCGAGCGCTGGCGCTACGACGCCGGCGCACCGGTCGGTGGCGCGCCGCTCGTGCTGGGCGACCGGGTGGTGGTGGCCGCTCGCGGCAACACGGTGCACGCGGTCGAGCGGGCGACCGGCCGCCCGCTCTGGACCCGCGAGACCGGCCCCGATCTGCCCCTCGCCTGGGGCCACGAGGGCTGGGACTACCTGCTTCCGTCGGCCGTCGCGGCCGGTGACGACGTGCTCTTCGGGAGCGGCGACGGGCACCTCTACGCGCTCGACCCGGCCGACGGGTCGGTGCGGTGGCGCTTCGCCACGGGCGGACGCATTCGCGCGGCGCCGGCCGTGCACGACGGCGTCGCCTACGTGGGCTCGGGCGACGGCATCGTGTACGGGGTGGACCTCGCCGAAGGCCGTGAGGTCTGGCGCTTCCGGACCGCGGGCGCCGACCTCGACGCCGCCGACTTCGGCTTCGACCGAACGCAGATCCAGGCGACGCCGGTGATTCTGGACGGCACGCTCTACCTGGGGTCCCGAGACGCGAACTTCTACGCCATCGACCTGGCCTCGGGCGAGGTGCGCTGGACCGGCGAAGACGGCACCGCGTGGGTGGTGAACACGGCCGCCGTCACCGACGACCGGGTGTTCGTGGGCCGCTCGTCGGGCGGCCGGTTCCGGGCGCACGACCGCGAGAGCGGCGAGGAGCTCTGGACGCACGCCACCGGCGGGCTGGTGTTCTCGTCACCCGTGGTCGTCGGCCGGACCGTCTACGTCGGGTCGGGCGACCACGGCGTGCACGCGCTCGACGTGGCCACCGGCGCCCGGCGATGGCGGTTCGCGACGGGCGGCATGGTGGTGAGCAGCCCGGCGGTCGACGGGGGGCGCCTCTACGTCGGCAGCGACGACGGCACCGTCTACGCACTGCACGCGGCCGAGGGTCCCGCGCCCCGACGCGCCGTGTACTGGGACGACGACCACGCCCCGCGGGCGTTCTTCGGCTCGCAGCCCGCCCACCGCCGCCTGGCCGAGCACTTCGAGTCGCGCGGGTACGAGCGGCTGGACGCCGCCGGTCTGATCGGCTTTCTGACCGAGCGCATCGCCGACCGCGCGCCGAGCGTGGTCGTCTTCGGACTCGACGCGACGCCGGACGAGGTGGTCGACCCGGCAGCGCCCTCGGCGTCGCTCCTCCGCCGCTACCTCGATGCCGGCGGCAAGGTCGTGTGGCCCGGGGCCCCACCCCTCGCGCTCGAGCGAAACGCCGACGGCCAGATCGTCGGGCTCTCGCGCGCAGGTCCCGAAGCCGTTCTGGGGGTGAACCACCACGGATGGGACACCGACCTGTACCCCGTCACGGTCACCGACGCCGGGCGCCGTTGGGGACTTCGCACCGACTGGGTCGGCTCGCCCTCGGTCGACGCCGACCAGGCGGGCACGGTCCTGGCGATCGACGAGACGGGGCGGGCGAGCGCGTGGGTGCGCTCGTTCGGAGGGCCCGAGGGCACGGGATACGTGGTGGTGCCGCCCACCTTGGACCCGCGCCGGCTGGAAGAGATGCGCGCCGTGGCCGAGTACGGCATCTTCCGTGCGAGCGGTCGACAGGGTTCGTCCCGATGAGGAGCAGGCATGCCGGAACGCTGGCGCACACCCGCATGGATCGCGCTGGGCTGGGTCGGGCTCGGTGTGGTGGCGGGGGTGCTCGAGAGCCTCGCCGAGGGCAGAGGAGTCCTCGGGTCCGCACCCTGGCTGCCGCTCACCGGCCTGCTCTGGGTGCCGGTCGCCTTCGCGGGGGCCGCGCTCGCCCGTAGGGTTCCTTTCGAGGACACGCCGCGTGCCCTCTTCGCGGCGGTGCACGGGCTCGGCGCTCTGGCCGCCGCGTACGTCGTGAACGGCGCGTTCTTCGCCGTCGCGCTCCTGCTTCGGACGGTGCCCGTCGAGACCGTGGTCTCGGCCACCCTGAGCACCGGCACGCGCTGGCTTCACCTGCACGTGGCCGGCTGGGCGGCGGTCGTCGTGCTGGTCACGTGGTCGGACCGCCGCTCGAAGGGGGATTCCCGGGACCGGCTCACCGTACCCCGTGGCCGCGGCGGGCTGAGCGTGCCCCACGACGAGGTCGACTGGATCGAGGCCGACGGAGACTACGTGCGCCTGCACGTCGGCGAACGGTCGCACCTCGTTGCGCTCCGCATGCACGAACTCGAGAACGAGCTCTCGCAGTCCAGACTGATCCGGGTGCACCGTTCCGCCTTCGTCAACGTCGACCGGGTCCGCGAAGTGCGCCACCGCTCGCACGGCGACTACGAGGCCGTGCTGGCGGACGGCACCGTGGTGCGGGTGAGTCGGCGACGCAGGGAACCGCTGCTGGCGGCGATCGAGCCGTAGAGGGGTGTCGAAGAGACCGCCTGAGAGTGCTTGCGAATCCGTATCGGCCGGTGGCAGCTTCAGATAGGGAAGCTCTCCTCGACGCCTCGGCCAGGACACGCACGGCCCTCATGACCTCACGCCCGCCGCCCACGGACCTGGCGCCTAGCGAGTCGGGAGCGCCGTCTCTCCGCGTCCGTTCGCGCACCCGGGCCCTCGCCATCACCGGCGCCTACGCCGTCCTCGCGGCCCTCTGGATCTACTTCTCCGACGCGGTGTTGGCTGCGCTGGTGCCCGACGCAGACGCACTCGTTCGCTGGAGCGTCTACAAGGGTCTGGCGTTCGTGGCGGTGACCTCGCTCCTGCTCTTCGTGCTGATGCGGGGCGCCTTTCGTGCGATCGAGACCGGGTACCAGAGCCTCACACGCAAGGACGCCGAGCGGCGGCGTGCGCAGGCCGACGCAGAACGCGTCGGGCGTCTCTATGCCGCGCTCAGCCACGTAAACCAGGCGATCGTGCGCACCGGCACGCGCCAGGAACTTTTCGACGAGGTGTGCCATGGCCTCGTCGATGCCGGAGGATTCCTGACCGCCTGGATCGGCTGGGAGAACGACGACAATCGTGTCGTGCCGATCGCACGCGCGGGGCGCGACGACGGCTATCTGGACGCGGTCTCGATCTACACCGACGATCGCCCGGACGGCCAGGGACCCTCGGGCATCGCGTTTCGTTCGGCCGAGCCCTACATCTGCAACGACGTGCGCAACGACCCCGTGGCCGAGCGCTGGCGCGAGCCGGCCCTCGCGCGGGGCTTCGAGGCGTGCGGCTGCTTTCCCATCGAGGTCGAGGGTGAGGTGCTGGGGCTGCTCAACGTGTACGCCGCCGAGACGGGCTTCTTCCAGCCGCGCGAGATCGCGCTGCTCAGCGAAGTCGCCGCCGACGTCGCGTTCGCGCTCGCGAACGAACGACGTGATGCCGCACGTCGCCAGGCCGAGGCCGTCGCGCGTCAGGAGCGGACGTTCTCGGAGACCATGGTCGATAGCCTTCCGGGCATTCTCTACCTCTACACCGACGAAGGACGCTTCCTGCGCTGGAACGAGAACTTCGCGCGCGTGTCGGGCTACTCGGACGACGAGATTGCCGAGATGCACCCGCTCGACTTCTTCGCGCCCGACGACCGGCAAACGCTGGTCGACCGCATCTCGGAGGTTTTCGAGAAGGGGGATTCCTTCGTCGAAGCCCCGTTCCGCTCGAAGAATGGGACCCTGACGCCCTACTTCTTCACAGGCCGGCGCGTCGAACTCGATGGCCGAACCTGCTTGGTCGGGGTCGGGATCGACGTCTCGGAACGCATGCGTGCCGAAGAGGAGCGCCGCGCCGCCGAGGCCGCGCTGCGAGAGCTCAACCAGACGCTCGAGCTCAAGGTTGAAGAGCGCACCGAAGCGCTGCGGGCGGCGCTCGTGCGGGCCGAGGCGGCGGACCGGCTCAAGTCGGCGTTCCTCGCCACCATGTCGCACGAACTGCGCACGCCGCTCAACTCGATCGTCGGGTTCACGGGCATCTTGTTGCAGGAGCTCGCGGGCCCGCTCAACCCCGAGCAGGCGAAGCAACTTTCGATGGTGCAGGGTAGTGCCCGGCACCTGCTCGCCCTGATCAACGACGTGCTCGACCTGTCCAAGATCGAGGCGGGCCAGCTCGAGGTACGCGCCGACGCCTTCTCGCTGCCCGACGCGGTGGAGCGCGTCGCGGACTCGGTGCGCCCGCTGGCCGAGGGCAAGGGCTTGTCGCTCGAGGTCCAGGTCGAGCCCGGGGTGGGCGAGATCGTCGCCGATCGGCGCCGTGTCGAGCAGGTCCTGTTGAACCTCGTCAACAACGGCATCAAGTTCACAGACCGCGGGGGGATCACCGTGCGGGCCGAACGTGCGAACGGACAGGTGTACCTGCGCGTGCGCGACACGGGCATCGGTATCGCCCCGGAAGACCAGGGCCTGCTCTTCAAACCGTTCAGCCAGATCGACACGGGGCTCACGCGGCAGCACGAGGGCACGGGCCTCGGCCTCGCGATCTGCCGCCGCCTCGTCGATCTCATGGGCGGCGAGATCCGCGCGACGAGCACGGTCGGCGAGGGCAGCGAGTTCCACGTGACCCTGCCGATCGAACCACCCCCGAGCGCGTAGAGTCCGATGCGACCGAACGTCCTGCTGATCGAAGACAACGACCAGAATCGCTACCTGCTCACCTTTCTGCTCGAACGGCATGGGTTCGACGTGACCACCGCGCCCGACGGCCCGAAGGGCATCGACCTGGCTCGCGTCATGCAACCCGACCTGGTGCTCCTGGACATCCAACTCCCGACGATGCACGGCTACGACGTCGCGCAGGCGCTTCGCAAGGAACCCTCCTGCCGCACCGTGCCGATCGTCGCCGTGACCTCGTACGCCATGCCCGGAGACCGTGAGCGCGCGCTCATGGCCGGCTGCACGGGCTACATCGAGAAGCCCATCAACCCCGACACCTTCGTCGACGAGGTGTCGGCCTTTCTCCCTGCCCCCGAGAGCGAGACCTCGCCATGAACCGCGTCCTGGTCGTCGACGACCGCGACGAGAACCGGTATTACCTGAAGGCGCTCTTCGAGGGACACGGGTTCGCGGTCGGCGAGGCCGAGAACGGCGCGGTGGCCCTCGCCGAGGCCCGCGCCGAACGCCCGGACCTCGTGGTGTCGGATCTGCTGATGCCCGAGATGGACGGCTACACGCTGCTCGGCGCCTGGAGGGCCGATCCGGCGCTGCGCGACATTCCGTTCGTGGTCTACACCGCGACCTACACCGAGCCCGAAGACCGCGCGCTCGCGCTGAGCCTCGGCGCCGACGCGTTCATCGTGAAGCCGGCCGAGCCCGAGGCGTTCATGGACGCGATCCGTGCGCTTCAGGCCGGAGAGCGAGAGACCGGCTCGGCACCGGACAACCCCCTGGGACCCGGCGGCCAGTATCTGGAGGCCTACAGCCGGGTGCTCGTGCGAAAGCTCGAACAGAAGATGCTCGAACTCGAGGCATCCAACCGACTACTGCAGAAGGAGATGGCCGAACGCGAGCACGCTCGTGAGCAGCTCGAGCGCTCCTTCGCGCTTCAGCGCATCGCCGGCCGTGCCGCCCACCTCGGCGGGTGGTCGTATGACGTGGCCCGTGGGCATTTCACGTGGTCCGACGAGGTCTGCGCCATCTATGGACTGCGCGCGGGGCAGACGCCCACCCTCGACGAGGTCGCGCATTTCTGCGCGGCCCACGAACGGACGCGGTTCGTTCGGCGCCTCGACGCCTGTGCGGACCACGGACGGAGCTTCGACTTCGAGGTCGAGGTCACCAACGCCACGGGACGGTCCGCCTGGCTCCGTTGGATGGGCGAGGCCGTCTACGGCGAGGACGGCGCGGTGAAGCGGCTCCAGGGGGCCGTACAGGACATCTCCGACCGAAAGCGCCTCGAAGAGCGTGTACTCTGCGCGCAGCGCATGGAGAGCATCGCCACCCTCACGGGCGGCATCGCGCACGACCTCAACAACGTGCTCCAACCGGTCGTGCTCGCGGTCGAGTTGCTGAAGGAGCAGGTCGACGACGACGAGGCCCTCGACACGCTCGGCACGGTCGAGTCGTGCGCGCAGCGAGGCATGGAGATGGTCAGCCAGGTTCTCTCGTTCGCGCGGGGCGTCGGCCGGGCGTCGGTCGAGGTGGACCTCGGTCAGCTCGTCGCCGACCTCGAGCGCTTCGTGCGTGACACCTTTCCATCGTCGATCACGCTGCGGGTGGAAACCCCCGAGGACCTCGGCACCATCGAGGGCGACCCGACGCAGCTTCACCAGGTGCTGCTCAACCTGCTGGTGAATGCACGCGACGCGATGCCCGAGGGGGGCGAGATCGTCATTCGGGTGGCGAACGTCGTGGTCGACGAGCACTACGCGGCCATGAGCGGACGCCCGAGGCCGGGCCCGCATGTGCGCATCTCGGTGGTGGACCCTGGCGTCGGCGTGCCCCCCGAGCTGGTGGAACGCATCTTCGAGCCGCTCTTCACGACCAAGGGCGAAGGGAGAGGCACAGGCATCGGACTGTCGACCGTCTCGGCGATCGTCCGAGACCATGGAGGCTTCGTGAGCGTATACTCCGAGGTCGACGCCGGAACGAGCTTCCACGTGCACCTGCCGACGGCCGGCGCGGTGGAGGGCGAGCCGGCCGC
>CBFGQV010000100.1:0-8398 GCA_965651045.1 uncultured bacterium | reverse complement strand
CAGGAGGCCGCGCGTGCGGCGTCGGAGGCCGCCACCGAAGCCGCGCGCCTCCTGCGCCGGCGCTACGAAGAAGGCATGGCGACGCTGGCCGAGCTGCTCCGCGCCGAGGCGGAAGCGGCGAGGCTCCAGGCCGCCTCGATCGACGCCGACGCGCGGTGGGTGACCGCCCGCGCGGCCCTCGAGTTCGCCCTCGGGGCGATTCGATTCGAATCCACCGACGGAGACGCACGATGAAGCGCTTGACGATGGTCGCCGGCGTGCTGGCGGTCACCCTGACCGCGTGTGGCGGCGACGAGCCCGCGCCGCACGACCGGAACGCACTCGAGGCGGTGCCGGTCACGGTGACCGACGCGAGGACAGCACCCGGCAGCCGGTCGCACGTGGCCCGGGTCGAGGCCGCGAACCAGGCCCAGGTCGCCACCCGCGCGAGCGGAACGCTGCTGCGCGTGCCGGTCGACGTGGGCGACCGCGTGGGCCAGGGACAGGTGCTGGCCTCGCTCGACGACTCCGATGTGCGGGCGCGCATCGCGGCCGCCCAGGCCGCGGTGGCCCTGGCCGAACGCACCCACGGCCGCGTGGAACGCCTGCAGGCGGACGGGGCCGCGTCCCGGCAGGAGTTGGACGAGGCGCTGGCCCGCCTCGAGGCCGCCCGCGCGCAGCTCGAAGAGGCCCGAGCGCAGTCGGCCTACGTGCAGGTGACCGCGCCCTTCGCGGGCGTCGTGACGGCCCGTCACGCCGACCCGGGCGACCTGGCGGTGCCGGGGCGCCCGGTGCTCACCATCGCCTCGTCGGGCGCCCTTACGATCACGGCCGACCTGCCCTCGTCGGAGCGCGCCGGGGTGGAGGTGGGCGCGGTGCTCGGCGTGGTCGACGCGCGCGGCCGGCGCTCGGAGGCGCGCGTGACACGCGTCGTGCCGACCCTCGACGCCCGCACCGGGCGCTTCCGCGTGGAGCTCGCGCCCACCGCCGACGCCGACCTCACGCCGGGCGAGACGGTTCGCCTCGAGGTGGCGGGCACCGGCACGGGCACCCGGTGGCTTCCCGACGACGCGATCGTGCGGCGCGGGCAGCTGACCGGGGTCTACGCGGTGGAGCGGGACACGCTCCGCCTGCGGTGGATTCGCACCGGGCGCCAGGACGGGACGTGGGTCGAGGTGCTCTCCGGCCCGGCGGGCCCGCTCACGGTGGTGCGTCGCCCCGGCGCGACGCTCGTCGACGGACAACCCGTCGCGAGCGTGACCCGCGAGACGACCAACGAGGCGGACGGCCGATGAAGAGCAACCTCGCGGGCCGCCTCGCGGCCGCGTTCCTCGACTCGAAGCTCACGCCGCTCCTCATGGCGGGCGCGCTGGGCGTCGGCGCCTGGACGCTCGCGACCATGGCGTCGGAGGAAGAGCCGCAGATCATCGTGCCCCTGGCCGATCTCTACGTGCCGTACCCGGGCGCGTCGCCCGACGAGGTGGAGAACCGCGTGTTGATTCCCCTCGAGAACGTGCTCTCGGGCATCGAGGGGGTCGAGTACGTCTACAGCCACGCCCAGCCCGGCTTCGGGCTGGTCACCGTGCGCTACGAGGTCGGCCGCGACATGGAAGAGAGCCTGGTGCGGCTCTTCAGCACGCTGATGAAGAACGCCGACCGCATGCCCCCGGGCGTCACTCTCCCGCTCGTGAAGACGGTGACGATCGACGACGTGCCCTTCCTGGTCGCGACGCTCCGAGGCGAGGGGCAGGATCCCGCGCAGCTCCGCCGGCTGGCCGACGAGGTGCGCGTCGAGCTCGAGGCCCTCGCCGACGTGCGTGACGTGGTGGTCACGGGCGGGCAGCCGCGCGAGATCAGGGTCGAACTCCGGCCCGAGGCCATGGCCGGGCACGGCGTCGACGCCGCGCTGGTCGCGGCGCGCCTGCAGGCCGCGGGGGTGCGCGCCGACGCCGGCACCTTCACGCGCGATGGCGAGGTGGTGCGCGTGGTGGCGGGGCCCTTCCTCCGGAACGCCGACGACGTCCGCAGCGTCGTGCTCGACGTGCGCGACGGTGTGCTGGTGCAGGTCGGCGACGTGGCCGAGGTGGTCGACGGACCGGCCGAACTCGACAGCTACGCGTTCCACACCGACGCCGGGGCCGGCTGGGAGCCCCTGGTCGCGCTCGCGGTCTCGAAGCGTCCGGGCGCCGACGCGACCGCCCTCGGCCGCGCCCTCGAGGCCCGCCTTCACGAGCTCGAGGGGCGCGTCGTTCCGGGCGACGTCGTCGTGCAGATCACCCGGAACTACGGCGAGACCGCGCGCGAGAAGGTGGTGACGCTCCAGGAGCACCTCCTCATGGCGGTTCTGGCCGTGGGGCTCGTGGTGGCGCTCACGATGGGATGGCGGAGCGCGGTCGTGGTCATGATGGCGGTTCCGGTGACCTTCGCCCTCACGCTCTTCGTCTACCAGGTGTTCGGCTACACCCTGAACCGGGTGACGCTCTTCGCGCTGATCTTCGTCACGGGCATCGTGATCGACGACTCGATCATCGTCGCCGAGAACATGGAGCGGCACTTCGCCATGCGAGACCGGCCGCTTCGCGCGGCCGCCCGCGCGGCGGTCGACGAGGTCGGCAACCCGACCATTCTCGCGACCCTCACGGTGATCGCGGCGGTGCTGCCGATGCTCTTCGTGAGCGGGCTCATGGGCCCCTACATGAGCCCGATGCCGATCGGCGCCACGGTGGCCATGCTCTTCTCGCTCGCGGTCGCGCTCATCATCACGCCCTGGCTGGCGTTCCGGCTGCTCAAGGGGTCGCACGCCCACGAAGAGGGCGAGGCGTACGTGCTGGAGAAGACCCGCATCTACCGCACCTACCGGCGCGTCATGGAGCCGCTCCTGGACCGGCCCGCGAAGCTCTGGGGCGCGATGGCGGTCGTGGTCGTCCTGCTCCTTGGCGCGGGGTCGATGTTCCTGACCCGCACCGTGCGCATGAAGATGCTGCCCTTCGACGACAAGAACGAGATCCAGGTGATTCTCGATCTGCCCGAGGGCACGCCGCTCGAGACCACGCTCGCGGTCGCGCAGGACATGGCACGCGCCGCGGTTACGCTGCCCGAGGTGAGCGACGTGCAGCTCTACGCGGGCACCGCGGCGCCCTTCAACTTCAACGGCATGATTCGCCACTACTACCTGCGCCGAGGGCCGGCGGTGGCGGACCTGCAGGTGAACCTGGTGGAGAAGTCGCACCGGAGCGCGCAGAGCCACGACGTGGCGCTCCGGCTCCGGCCGCTCGTCCTGGCGGCCGCCGAACGCCACGGCGTCGGGGCGCGCGTGAAGGTGGCCGAGGTTCCGCCGGGGCCGCCGGTGCTCTCGACGCTGGTCGCCGAGATCTACGGCCCCACGCCCGAGGCGCAGGAGTCGGTCGCGCGCGCGGTCATGGATCGGTTCGCGGCCCACGAGTCCGTCGTCGACATCGACTGGTCGCTCACCGAGCCGCAGCGCGAAGTGCGCTACGAGGTCGACCCCGAACGGGCGGCGCTCGCCGGGGTCGACAAGGCCCAGGTGGTCGAGATGCTCGCGGTCGGCGTCGGCGGGCGCGTGGTCACGCAGCTCGAGGCGCCCGACGCCCGTACCCCGGTGCCGGTGCGCGTGCGGCTTGCCGAAGACGCCCGCTCGGGCACGGACCGCCTCGACGGGCTTCGCGTGGTGTCACGCACGGGCGAGAGCGTGCCCCTGTCGGAGGTCACACGGCGGGTCGAAGCCACCGTTCCGCAGGTGATCGACCGTAAGAACGGGCGGCGGGTCGTCTACGTCACGGCCGACGTCGCGGGCGGCGCCGAGAGCCCGGTCTACGCGATTCTCGACCTCGACGACGAGCTCGCCGCGCTGCCCGAGGCGGGCGGCGAGTTGCCGCAGCTCTACAGCGCCCAGCCCGGCTCGGTCGAGCGCCCCGTGCTCAAGTGGGACGGAGAGTGGCAGATCACCTACGAGGTGTTCCGAGATCTGGGGATCGCCTTCGCGGGCGCGCTCCTGCTCATCTACGTGCTCATCGTGGCGTGGTTCGGATCCTTCTCGACCCCGCTCGTGATGATGGCGGCCATTCCGCTCACGCTCGTGGGCATCGCGCCGGGGCATTTCGTGTTCGACGCCTTCTTCACCGCGACCAGCATGATCGGCATGATCGCGCTCGCCGGCATCATGGTCCGGAACGGCATTCTCCTGATCGACTACCTGGAGGCCCGGCTCGAGCAGGGAATCCCCCTGAAGCAAGCGGTGCTCGAAGCGGGCGCCGTGCGTACGCGCCCGATCGCGCTCACGGCGGGAACCGTCGTCATCGGCGCGATCGTGATTCTCTTCGATCCGATCTTCCAGGGGCTCGCGGTCGCGCTGATCACGGGTGCCCTCGCGTCGACCGTGCTGACCCTCGTGGTCGTGCCGGGCATCTACTTCCTCATGCGCCGCGGGCGGCATTCGGACGACGCGGCACCGACTCCCGCCACCTGACCGGACGGCCACCATGAAGATGATCCTGCTGCTCTACCTGGAAGACGACGATCAGCTCGTCACGCGCCTGCTGGAACGGCACGGCGTGGTGGCATGGAGTCGGCTTCCGCTCGAAGGTCACGGCGCCGGCCTCGCAGGGTGGTACGGTGAGGCCGCGCCGTACCGTTCGCGCATGGCGTTCACGGTCGTGCCGGAAGCGCGCGCGGCCGAACTGATGGACGCGGTGAAGTCCGCGACCGGCCTCGCCGACCCGCGCCACCCGGTGCACGCGCTGCAGATGCCCGTCGAGCGGTGCGTGGACTCGGGCTTCTCCGACGATGCGGGTGCGCACGGGGGCGCCCGCGACGCATGAACGCTCAACCACCCCGTGAACCAACGGAGTAGACCATGTCTCTGCACCACAAGATCCGGCTGATCGCCGGCACGTTCATTCTCGCGAGCCTCGCGCTCGGCACCTGGGTGAGCCCCTGGTGGTATCTGTTCACCGCCTTCGTGGGGGTGAACCTCATTCAGTCGTCGCTCACGAAATGGTGCCTGATGGAAGACATTCTGAAGGCGACCGGGCTCCACAAGGAGACCCCGCAGGCGGGCTGACAGGCGTGGCGCAGAACGCGCGCTTTGGCGAGTTTCATGGGGTCCGGCGCGCCGGCGCCGGGCCCCGTGCCGTCTCTACCGGAGCCGTCTCGTCATGCGCCGTCGATCGATCTTCTTCGCCGTCCTCGTCCTCGCCGCGTGCGGGGGATCTCCCGCACCGGCGCCTGCTCCCGCCCCGACGCCGACCCCGGCCGAGCCGCCGGTCACGGTCCGGACCGACGAAGGGCCCGGCCAGATGGTGCGTCCCGAACCCGAGCTGCGGGTGCTCGGTGTCGACCTCGACACGGTCCGCGCGGGGGCGTTCGACCAGGGCAAGATGTGGACGTTCGAGCACGCGCCGGTCGACTACTTCCAGGAGACCTACGGGTTCACCCCCGACAGCGCCTGGTTCGCCCATGCGCGGCTGGGCGCGCTCCGCATACCGTCGTGCAGCGCGTCGTTCGTCTCGCCGAGCGGCCTGGTGCTCACGAACCATCACTGCGCGCGCGACTTCGTGACGCAGGTTTCGGGCGAGGGCGAGAACCTGCTCGACGAGGGGTTCTACGCGCGCACCCTCGATGACGAGCGGCCGGTCGAGGACTTCGAGGCCGACCAGCTCATCGAGATCGTGGACGTGACGGCCGAGGTGCAGGGTGCGATCGGCGACCGCACCGGCGCGGAGCGTAGCGAGCGGCTCGAGTCGGTGACCGACGAGATCGAGTCGCGCCTGGCCGAAGCGCGCGGGGGCGAGGACGCCGGCATCGTGGTGGAGCTGATCTCGCTCTACGACGGCGGGCGCTACTCGGCGTACGTCTTCCGCCGTTATACGAACGTGAAGCTGGTGATGGCGCCCGAGCTCCAGATCGGCTTCTACGGGGGCGACCCGGACAACTTCACCTACCCGCGCTACAACCTCGACTTCGCGCTCTTCCGGGTCTACGGCGACGACGGTGAGCCGCTCGAGGTCGAGCACTACTTCCCGCTCGACCCCGACGGCGTGGCGCCCGGCGACGCGGTCTTCATCGTCGGCAACCCGGGCACGACGTCCAGACTGCAGACCGTGGCCGAGCTCGAGTTCCGGCGCGAAGTGAGCGACCGGGCGATTCTCGGGTTCATCGAGCGCCGGGCCGAGGCCTTCGGCGAGTTCGTCGAGGCCTACCCCGACGACGCCGAGCGCTTCGACCTGCGGAACGTGCACTTCGGGCTGCTCAACTCGCGGAAGGCGTACCGCGGGCAGCTCGAAGGGCTGCGCGACCCGGTCATTCTCGCGCGCCGGGCCGACACCGAGCGGCAGTTCCGCGAAGCCATCGAAGCCGACCCGACCCTCGCCCAGCGGTACGGCGGACTCCTCGCCGAGCTCGCCGAAATCCAGGAACAGAAGCGCGAGTTGGCCTCGGGGTACGGCGCCTTCCTCGCGCTCAACAGCGAAGAGTACGCGTCGCCCACCCTCCACCGGGCGTTGATCGCCTTCCAGATCGTGAACGCGCGGCAGGCCGGTGCCCCCGAGTCGGCGACCGCCGGACTGATGGAGCAACTCGAAGCCGTGGGCAACGTGCCGGCGGTGATGGATGAGCTGCTGATCGAGGCCCGTATCGAGGACTTCGTCGGCGCCTACGGAGCGGACACGCGCTGGGTCATGAACATTCTCGGGGGGCGCACGCCCGAGGGCGCGGCGGCCGTGATCCGCGAGGGCTCGACGCTCGCCGACTCGGCGAGGGCCGTCGAGGCGATCCGGCTCGGCACGCTCGACGTCAACGACCCGGCGCTCCGCGTCGTGGGCTTCTACGTGCCCGCCTTCGCGCGCTTCCAGCAGGGGCTGGCGGCGCTCGGCGAGCGCGAGGAAGAGATCAAGGCCCTGCTCGGGCGTGCCCGGTACGAGGTCTACGGCACCGACCTGCCGCCCGACGCGACCTTCTCGCTCCGCATCGCCGACGGTGTGGCGCGGGGCTACCCCTACAACGGTACCGACGCGCCCGTCGCCACCACCTTCTACGGCATGTACGACCGCCACTTCTCGTTCGCGCGCGAGTACGACGATCCGACGAAGTCGCCCTGGCACCTGCCCGAGCGCTGGGCCACGCCCCCCGAGGGCCTCGACCTCGCGACGCCGGTCAACTTCGTCTCGACCGCCGACATCATCGGCGGCAATTCGGGCTCGCCGGTGCTGAGCCGCGACCTGCGGGTGCTCGGGGTCGTGTTCGACGGCAACATCGAGAGCCTGCCGGGCGAGTACATCTACCTGCCCGAACTCAACCGCTCGGTCACGGTCGACAGCCGGGGCATACTCGCCGCGCTCGACCACGTCTACGACCTGGACCGGCTGGTGGTCGAGCTGGTCGAGGGCACGCTGCACCGCACCGAGGCGGAGGCGGACCAGGCACGACGGCCCTGAGCCCGAGCAGACCGTCGAGCGGCTTGCTTGACCCGGCCGCTCGGCGGTCCGTATGCTACCGGCCCCCTCCCTGGTTCCCACGCTTCGAGAGGAGGCTGCATGGCTTCGGCCAAAGAATATCGAACCGAGCAGATCCGGAACGTCGCCGTGCTCGGCCACGGCGGCTCGGGCAAGACGAGCCTGGTCGACGCCCTCTGCTTCGTCGCCGGCACCTCACGTCGGCACGGTGATCCCTCCGAGGGCACCGCGCTCACCATGCACGCGCCCGAAGAGACGGCGCACGGCATCTCCATCCAGCTCACGCCGGCCTTCGCCGAGTGGGAGGGCGTGAAGGTCAACCTGCTCGACACGCCGGGCTATCTGGACTTCACGGGCGAGGCGCTCTCGGCGGTGCGCGTGGCCGACGCAGCGGTGATCGTCGTCGGTTCGACGGCGGGCGTCGAAGTGGGCACCGAGAAGGTCTGGGAGTACTGCGAGGCCCGGGGGATTCCCCGCATGATCTTCGTCTCCATGATGGAGAAGGAGAACGCCGATTTCGACGCGGTCTACCAGGACATCAAGGCGCGACTGACCGAGAAGGTGATTCCCGTCGAGATTCCGATCGGCGAGGGCCCGGACTTCCACGGCATCATCAACCTGTTCAGCGAGCGCGCGCACCTCTACAAGGCCGGATCGAAGGCGGGGGAGTACGAGATCGGCGAGATTCCAGACGAGTTGCGCGCGAAGTTCGAAGCGTGGGAGACGGAACTCCAGGAGACGCTCGCCACGACCGACGAGACGCTACTCGAGCACTATCTCGAGGGAGGGCACATTTCGCGCGACGAAGCGGTCGAAGCGATGGCCCGCGGCATGGCGCGGGGCGAGTTCGTACCGCTCTTCTGTGGCTCGGCGAAGACCACCTGGGGCACGCGCGCGCTGCTCAAGAAGATGGTCGAGCTCTTCCCGCACCCAGGCGAGACCGGGGGTGA
>CBFGQV010000099.1:0-8433 GCA_965651045.1 uncultured bacterium | reverse complement strand
TTCCTCGAACACTTCGGCTTCAACCAGCTCGACGACCTGCCGCGCCCGGAGGAGCTTCCCGTCGTGCTCCGGGACCGGGTCCCGCTCGGGCTCGACGACGACGACGACACGGAGGACGGCGCAGAGGAGGGGGCGACCGCGCAGCTCGCCCTCCAGCCCGATACCGGCGAGGCGGATGGGTGAGGTCCGCATTCAGAAGCTCCTCTCGCGGGCCGGACTGGCGTCGCGACGGGAGGCGGAGCGCATGCTCGTGCAGGGGCGAGTGCGTGTGAACGGGCGCGTGGTGACGACCCTCGGCACTCGCGTCGACCCCGCTCACGATCGGGTCGAGCTCGACGGACGCCCGGTCGAGCCCGAGCCCTTTCGGTGGGTCGTCTACCACAAGCCGCCGGGCACGTTGACCACCGCCGACGATCCGCAGGGCCGCCCGACCGTATACGACGCGCTGCCCCCGGAACTCGGCTCGCTCGGGTATGTGGGGCGGCTCGATCAGGGCACGGAGGGGCTCCTGCTGCTGTCGAACGACGGCGACGTCGTGCATCGGTTGTTGCACCCGTCGGGCGAGGTGGAGCGCGAGTACCGGGTCGAGGTGGGCCGCGCGCCCGACCGCGACACGCTCGAGCGGCTCGTGCGCGGGGTCGAGCTCGACGACGGCCCGGCGCGCGCTCGGCGGGCCTGGCTCGAGGCGGTGGGCCCGCCCGGCATGGTCGGGCTGGTGCTGGTCGAGGGGCGCAAGCGCGAGGTTCGACGGCTTTTCGAGGCCGTGGGATTTCCGGTCCGGCGGCTCGTGCGGGTCCGCTTCGGGCCGATCGTGCTGGGCGACCTGCCCGCCGGCGCGTGGAGGGACCTGTCCGACGAAGAAATCGCTCAGCTGAGGAGCCGGGCCGCGCGCGGTCCGGACGGGGAGAGCTCGACATGGAGTTGACCGGACGCACCGTCCTGATTCTCGGAGGCGCGGGGCTCGTGGGGCTCGCCGTGGCGCGGCGGGTGCTCGAGCACCGACCGGGGCGTCTCGTGCTGGCGTCGCTTCGGGCCGGAGAAGCGGAGGAGGCGGTACGCGACCTGTCCGTGGGCTTTCCCGATCAGGCCACAGCGATCGAGGCCGCCTGGGGTGACATCTTCCTTCCGTACGCCCTCAAGGACCGCACCTTCGCCGACTTGATGGCCGACGCCGACGCCCGCGAGCTCGCGATCGACGACGTCTACGGTGAGCTCACGAACGAGGTGCTCGAACGGTCGGCGCTCGGGCGCCTGCTGCTCGACGTGCGCCCCGACGTCATCGTCGACTGCGTGAACACGGCGGGCGCGCTCGCCTATCAGAACGCCTTCGCGGTCGCCGCCGAGCTGAGGCAGCGCGCGCGCGAGGGAACGGTCGACAGCGCCGCGGTCGAGCACCATCTGGCGGTTCAATACCTTCCGCGCCTGATCCGTCACGCGCAGGTCGCGCTGGAGGGCATGCGACGCGCCGAGACGCAGGTGTACGTGAAGATCGGCACCGCCGGCACCGGTGGCATGGGCCTGAACATTCCGTTCACGCACTCCGAAGAGCGTCCGAGCCGCATGCTGCTCGCGAAGTCGTCGCTCGCCGGCGCGCAGACGCTCCTGCTCTACCTGATGGCCCGGACGCCAGGCGCCCCTGCCGTGAAGGAGATCAAGCCGACCGCCGCGATCTCGTGGAAGTCGGTGGGCGCGGGCCCGGTCGAGCGAGCCGGGCGCCCGATCGCCCGGGTGGACGCCGTGCGCCCCCTCGCCCTGGACGCGGCGTTCGACGACGGGGTCGATGCCGCCTGGACGACGTTGTCCGACCCCCTCGACGGGGTGTATCTCGACTCGGGCGAGAACGGCCTCTTCAGCCCGGCCGAGTTCGAGGCGCTCACGGCCCTCGGCCTCATGGAGTTCGTCACACCGGAAGAGATCGCCGAGAACGTGCTTCGCGAAATCCGGGCGCACCCGACCGGACGCGACGTGGTCGCGGCGCTCGACGGGGCGACCATGGGACCGACCTACCGGGCGGGCGTGCTCCGGAGCGAAGTGCTCGCCCACATGGACGCCCTCGAGCGTGACCGGGGCGTGCGCTCGGTGGCCTACGAGATGCTCGGCCCGCCGCGGCTCTCGAAGCTGCTCTTCGAAGGCGAGATTCTGGCTCGGTTGCTCGAGACGTTCGAGCGGGCCGCCGACCTGGACCCGGACGCGACCGCCGCCCGCGCGGAAGCGCTGCTCGAGGCCGACGCGGACCTGCGCCAGCGCATCGTCTCGATCGGGCTTCCCGTCCTGCTTCCGGACGGCCGGCGCGTGCTGCGAGGACCCACGGTGAAGGTGCCGCCCGAGCGCGGGCTCCCGGCCGACCACCCGCGCGTCGTCGACGCGGGCTGGGTGGACCTCCGGCCCGCCAACTTCGCGCGGTGGCGCCGGCGCTGCGCGGCGATCCGAAACGAGATTCGTGACCGGCCGGGGCTCGACCAGGGTTCGCGCGCCGACGTCGAGTACGGCGACGCCAAGGGCGCGCTCCGGCCCGGGCGGCTGGCAGCGTGGATCTTCCGCCACGAAGACCGTGGCGAGCGAATCAAGCGATGAGGCCCCGATGAGCGATTTTCCGAACCTCACGATCGTCGACCACCCGCTGGTGCAGCACAAGCTCTCCTACCTGAGGGCCCGCACCACGCCGACGAAGGAGTTCAAGGAGCTGGTGAACGAGATCGCCATGCTCATCACCTTCGAGGCGACCCGCGATCTCGAGACCGAAGAGGTCGAGGTCACGACGCCGCTCGAACGCACGACCTGCCGGCGGATCAAGGGCAAGAAGCTGGTGCTGCTCCCGGTGCTTCGCGCCGGACTGGGCCTCGTCGAGGGCGTGCTGGGCCTCATGCCGGGTGCGAGGGTCGGACACGTCGGGCTCTATCGGAACGAAGAAACCCTCGAGCCGGTGCAGTACTACTTCAAGGTGCCGCCGGGGCCCGAGGATCGCGAGTTCCTGCTTCTCGATCCGATGCTCGCGACCGGGGGCACGGCCTCGGCCGCCGTCCGTCTGCTCAAGGAACGCGGAGTCCGGCATATTCGGGTCCTGTGCCTGGTCGCGGCGCCCGAGGGGGTTCGGCGCATGCTCGCCGACCACCCGGACGTGCCGATCGTCACGGCGGCGCTCGACCGCGAGCTCGACGAGAACGGCTACATTCGCCCGGGACTCGGCGACGCGGGCGACCGGTTGTTCGGCACCCGCTGAGGGACGATTCGGAAGGGCGCGATCAGCGCACGCGCCGGATTCGGTTGCGGGCCCAGGTCTCGGGCAGGAAAAGCAGCAGCACGGTGTAGATCTCCAGACGTCCCGCGAGCATCAGGAAGCTCAGCAGCGCGTGCGCCGCGGGCGACATCCAGCCGTAGTTGTCGGTCGCGCCGACGCCCCCGAGCCCCGGCCCGATGTTGCCGACCGTCGCCACGCTGGCGCCGATCGCGGTGAGCGGGTCCACGCCGAGAATCCCCAGTGCGATGGCGCCTGCCAGCAGGAGCAGCAGGTAGAGCATGACGAAGCCGATGACGTTGGCGAGCACGTCTTCGCGCACCACGTGCCGGCCGACCCGGGCCAGGATCACCGCGCGAGGGTGCAGCAGCTTGCGGAGCTCCATCCAGCCCTGCTTCAGCACCAGCAGCACGCGAACCGCCTTGATGCCCCCGCCCGTGGACCCCGCCATGCCACCCACGAAAAGCATGGCGAAGAGGAGCATCTGGGCGCCCGGGACCCAGGCCTCGTAATCGGCCGTGACGTAGCCGGTCGTCGTCACGAGCGAGGTCACGGTGAAGAGCGCGTCCCGGGCCGCATGCTCGAGGCCGGCGGCGCCCGGTGCGTAGCCGCCCGAGATGAGGTTCAGCGACGCGACGAGAGCCGCGCCCGCGAGCACCACCGTGGTGAAGAAGCGCCACTCCTGGTCGCGGAAGTACTCGAGTCGGCCGGTGGCCGCGCGGAAGTGGAGAGCGAAATTGACGCCCGCGAGGTACATGAACGCGATGGTGACGTACTGCACGTAGGGCGACGAGAAGTGGCCGATCGACGCGTTCTTGGTGCTGAAGCCGCCCGTGGCGAGGGTGCCGAAGGTATGAGTCACGGCGTCGAACAGGCCGAGGCCCCCGACCAGGTAGAGGGCCGTCTGCGCGAGGGTGAGTCCGACGTACACCGCCCAGAGCAGCTTGGCGGTCTGGGTGATGCGTGGACGGAGTCGTTCCGGCGTCGGCCCGGGCACCTCGGCGCGGAAGAGCTGCATGCCCCCGACCCCGAGGAAGGGCAGCACGGCGATGACCAGCACGATGATGCCCATGCCGCCGAGCCAATGCGTGAGGGATCGCCAGAAGAGAATGCCGTGCGGCAGCGCCTCGATGTCGGTGAAGACCGTGGCGCCGGTGGTGGTGAACCCCGACAGCGATTCGAAGAGCGCGGCCCAGAACGAATCGAGGACGCCGGTCCAGAGGTAGGGCAGGGCCCCGGCGATGCCGGTGCCCAGCCACGCGAAGGTGACGATCGCATAGCCTTCGCGCAGCGTGATGTCGGCGTCGGTGCGGGTGAACCTCCAGGACACCACGCCGACCACGATGGTGGTGAAACCGGAGAGGAGAATGCCTGGAGCGTCGCCTTCGCCGTATGCGAGGGCCACCGCCCCGGCGCTCAGCATGGCCAGCCCGACGAAGACCAGGAGCAGGCCGACGACGTTCAGGACGTGGCGGATCGACATCAGGTGGGGGCGCCGAGGCCGTTCATTCGAAGAGCTTATCGACCGGGCCGATGGCCTCGGGCAGGGCGAACACGATCACCTCGTCGCCGACGGCGATCACGTCGTCGCCTCGGGGCATGAGAATCTCGTCACCCCGCACGATCGCACCGATCACCGCCCCGCGCGGGAACTCGAGTTCCCGGATCGGGGTGCCGACGATGCGCGCGCCCGGGCCGACGTTGAACTCGATCGCCTCGGCGTCGATGCCCTTGAGTGCTGCGACGGTCATGACCGTGCCGCGGCGGACGTAGCGCAGAATCGCGTTCACCGTGGACATGCGGGGCGAGACCGCAGCGTCGATGCCGACCCGAGGTACGATCGGAAGGTAATCGAACTTGTGGATCAGGCTCACCACCTTTCGCGCCCCTACCGACTTGGCGAGAAGCGACGCCAGCATGTTCGTCTCATCGTGCCCCGTCGAGGCCACGAACCCGTCGATGCCCGCCACGCCCTCCATCTCGAGGAGCTCGAGGTCGGTGGCGTCGGCGTGCAGCACGAGCGCCTTGGGCAGCCGCTCGGCCAGCTCGAGGCAGCGCCGACGGTCGCTGTCCAGGATCGTGCATTCGACCCCGTGCTCACCGAGCAGCTCCGCGAGATACTCGCCCTCGGCGCTCCCCCCCGCGATCATGACCCGGCGAAGGGTGAAGCGGTCGTAGCCCGCGAGCGGAGGAATCGACGCGACCTCGGAGGTCGGCGCGAGCATGTAGATCTGGTCGCCCGCTTCGATACGGTGGTGCCCCTTGGGCACGACCGTGCGACCGGCCCGTACGATGGCGACGGTGACGAAATGCCGCCCTTCGAGCTCCTCGCCGATCTGCGCCAGCGTCTTGCCGGCCACGGGCGCGCCGGGGCGCACCTTGACCCCCAGCAGTTGTACGCGGCCGGCGGCGAACTGCGCCACGTCGGTAGCGGCGGCGCTCTGCAGCAGTTGGAAGGTCTCGAATGCGCACTCGCGTTCCGGATTGATGAGCAGGTCGATGCCCAACGCCTCGCGCGAAAGCACGCTCCCCCGCTGGTAGTACTCGGGGTTGCTGATCCGGGCGATCGTGTAGTCGACGCCGAGTCGGCTGGCCGCGAGGCACGCGATGAGGTTCACCTCGTCGGTGCTCGTCACTGCCAGAAGCATGCGGGCGCCCTTCACGCCGGCACGTTCGAGCACGGGAAGCGAGGCCCCGTTTCCCACCACCGTCAGCACGTCGAGCTGCTTCTGGGCGAAGTCCGCGCGCTCCGAGTCGGCCTCGATGAGAATCACGTCCTGGCTCTCCTGCGAGAGCCGTTCAGCGAGGTGGAAGCCGACCTCGCCGGCGCCGACGATGAGGACCTTCATGGAGTATGCGTTGGGGGGTCGAAGGGCGATGGCGGAGCATCGGCCGCCGCAGCAAGGTAGGCGGTGCGCCGCATGGAACCAAGGCCGGTCAAGGGGGGATCATGTGTACACGAGACCCTCTCGACGACCGCCGTCCGAGGCTGCGGCGGCGGGATGCACACGGAGATTCCGGCAATGATGACCCACGATCGCCTGGTCGAGCTCTATCGCTCACTCAAGGACGAGCCCGTCCTGAGCGTCTATCTGGATGTCGATCAGCACGACCCCGCCGAGCGAGACGCGTGGCGCCGCCGCCTCGAGCGCGAACTGGGCGAGGCACGCCGGGCGGTCGAGAGCAACGGCGGGGAGCATCAGGACTTCGAGGCCGCGTGGGAGCGGCTCCGCTCCGAGCTCGAACCGTTCGAGGGCTTCGTCGGAGGCAGGGGCTGGGTCGGGTTCGCGTCGGCCGGTTCGCTCCATTACGCCGAGGCGCTTCCGGTGCCCATGCCGGACCTCGTGCGGTGGGAGAAGGGGATTCGCGTCGCGCCGTACATGCGCGGCCTCAAGCAGCATCGCCCGGTGGTGGTGGTGCTCGCCGACCGGCTGCGCGCGCGCATTCTGGTGTACCGGAACGGCGCGGTCGAGGAGCCCGAAGACCTGCTGGCCGACACGGCTCTCGGCGATCTGACCGACGTGGGCACGCACAAGCGCGCTTACACGAACCGCGTGCAGGGGCCCGAAGGTGGGGGGCGCGGCACGATTTCCGGGGTGCGTGGCGAGACGGCCACGGACCAGGCCCAGCGCATTCTCGAGGTGAGCTCGGACCGTATGTGGAAGGAGCTTGGGCAGGCGGTCGCCGCGCGTGCCGGAAACGACGGGTTCGTGATCATCGGCGGCCCGACCGAGACCTCGTCCAGGCTTGCCGGCTACCTGCCCGAGTCCTTCGCGGACCGGTGCGTCGAGCGCAGCTCGCTCCACTTCGACATGAGCCTCGCCGAGGTGCGAAGCGAGGCCGAGAAGGCCGCACACGAGCTCTCGTCGGCGCACCACGCCGCGCTCGTCGAGACCATCGTCGATCTCGCCCGGAGCGGCGGGCGCGCGGTGCTCGGGCGCGACGCGACCGAGCGGGCGCTCCGCGACATGCGGGTGGACACCCTGCTCATCTCGTCGTCGTTCCTGCGCGCCGATCCGGACTTCGCGGACCACTGTGCCGGAACGGCGCTCCTCCAACACGCGTCGGTGGACGAAGTCGGAGGTGCCGGCGGCGAGCGGCTGGACGCCGAGGCCGGGGGCATCGCCGCCCGCGTCCGGTACCACGTCGACGGCGGCGGTCAGGGAGGCTGAGCTGGGCGGCACGCACGCGGCGCTGCCGCTGCTGGACTTCTCGATCCAGCCTCAACCCGACGACGTGACCTGTGGGCCGACTTGCCTGCATTCCGTCTACCGGTTCCACGGCGACCCGATTCGCATTTCGGACGTCATACGCGAGGTCACGGTGCTTGACGACCGGGGCACACTGTCGGTGTACCTCGGCTGCCACGCGCTGCGGCGCGGCTACGGCGCCACGCTCTGGACCTACAACCTCGAGTTGTTCGATCCGTCGTGGTTCCCGACCGGGGGAGACGCCCTCGCGTCGAAGCTCCGGGCGCAGGCGGCGGTCAAACACGACGAACGGCTGCACGTGGCCACCGAGGCATACCTCGAGTTTCTCGCCCTCGGCGGGCAGGTCGAGTACCGCGAACTGACCCCGGACCTGCTCCGGGGTCCGCTTCGGCGGGCGCGTCCGATCCTGACCGGGCTGAACGCGACGTACCTGTACGGGTGCGCGCGCGAAATCGACGAGGGCAGGGTCGAGTACGACGACATACGAGGCACGTCGATGGGGCACTTCGTCGTGCTCTACGGCTACGACCCGGACACGCGCGAGGTCCTCGTCGCCGATCCGCTGCGTGACAATCCGCGCTACCGCGGGCAGCGCTACCGCGTGAGCGTGCATCAACTCCTGGGCGCGATCCTGCTCGGCGCGCTCACCTACGACGGCAGCCTGTTGGTGCTCGATCCGCCGGAAGAAGAAAGTCAAGCCGAGGCCACGCACCCGTGAAGGCGCTCGTCGTGGTCGAGAACCCGGCGCGTTGGCAGCTCGAACTCGAAGGCGTCGAGGTCGTGTCGGCCCGCGCCTACCTGACCGAGGCGCGCTTCGCCGATTCGAGGCGTGCGACCGTCTACAATCTGTGCCGTGACTACTCGTACCAGAGCATGGGGTACTACGTGTCGCTCCTGGCGCAGGCGCGCGGTCACCGCCCGCTTCCTTCGGTGGGCACGTTGCAGACGCTCGCCAACGCGGCCGCGGTGCGGACCGCCGCCCAGGAC
>CBFGQV010000098.1:0-8549 GCA_965651045.1 uncultured bacterium | reverse complement strand
CCCTACATCGCGCCGCGCGGGCGCCCGTGTTTGTGCGATTTGCCGGCCCGGCGGCCGGCGGAGCGACGGCGCTGGCGGCCAGCCCTACCCGACCCCGCCCACTCCCTCGAGCTCGAGCAGCCGCCGCTTACGCCACACGCCGCCGCCATACCCGCTCAGCCGCCCGTCGGCGCCGATCACGCGGTGGCACGGCACGACGATCGCCACGCGGTTGTCGCCGTTTGCGCGGGCGACGGCTCGTTGCGCGCCGGGGCGCCCCAGGGCCTCGGCCACCTCGCCGTACGATCGCGTCTCGCCGAACGGAATGTCGCGAAGCGCACCCCACACGGCGCGCTGGAAGTCGGTCCCGGGCAGCTCCAGCGGCAGGTCGAAGGCCGTCCGCGCTCCGTCGAAATACTCGGCCACCTGCCGTTCCACCCGCTCCAGCACACCGTTCCCGCCGGGCACGAACACGCAGCCGAGCCTCCGCTGCAGGCGCTCGAGCTGCGTCTCGAGCATGCGCCGGTCCACGAACTCGAGCAGGCAGAGCGCTCGCTCGGTCGCGCCGGCGAGCATGGGCCCCAGCGGCGTGGGGATCCGCGCCACGGCCACCACCGTCGCCGCCCTTGCACCCGTCGGCGAGCGCCCCAGCACGCGGCGGAACGCCTCGTTGAAGGCGCTCAGGCTGTCGTACCCCGCGTCGAAGGCGGCGGGCGTGACCGCCTCGCCGTCCTTGATGCGGCCGAGCGCCGACCCGAGCCGACGCGCGCGGCTGTAGGCGTGGAACGTCATGCCGTGATGCTCGTTGAACCAGCGCCGCACCCGCGACGGACTCAGTCCTTCCGCGCGCAGGTCCTCGTCGCTCCACCGCCGGGACGGATCGGCCTCGACCCGGTCGAGCAGCGGCGCGAGCCACGGCGGCGGCGCCCCCGCGCTCCGCATGGGCCGGCAGCGCCGGCAGGGTCGATACCCGGCATGCAGCGCCTGGCGCGGCGCGGCGAAGAACTCGACGTTCTCGGGGTGCGGCTTCCGCGCGGGGCACGTGGGTCGGCAGAAAATGCCGGTGGTGCGGACGGCGGTCACGAAGACGCCGTCGTACGAAGCATCGCGCTCCAGAAAGGCGGCGAGCATCTCGGGGCGCGGCGGAAGGCGGGTCGAGGTATCCATGCCGTGCAATCTCACGCGACCTCGCCCGCGCCACCACCGAAATCTGAACGCGGAATTCGGGTCACTCGAGCGGGTGCCGCGAGCGCAGCCCCGGGAATCGTCGATAGTCGGAATCGGTCGTGATCCAATCCGCTCCCGACTCGATCGCCAGCGCCGCGAACCAGGCGTCGGGAATCAGGTTGCCACGCGCCCCAACCCGTTCGCACAGGTCCAGGTAGATCGCCCAATGGCGGGGTCCGGGCTCGACCGACACCCGAGTCTCGCGCTCCCGCACGGCCCGCACGAAGGCCACGGCCGCATCGAGCGGCGTCGGCTCCTTGAACACACGCGGGTGGGTCACGACGCGAAGGAAGCCGCTCAGCACGAGGTCGGACAATCCGAACGGCGCCGGACCCTCGATCGCCTTCTCGAGCCACCCGCGGTACTCGTCGTGGCGTTCGGCGTCACGCCGATGCGCGTACACAAGCACATTGACGTCGGGCAGGATCACGTCGCGTCGCCCGATCGCTCGAGAAGGTCCAGAAGCCCCGACGTGTCGTCGAGATCGACCCCCGGCCTGAGCCCGCCCGAACCGTAGGTCGGGAGCGGAGGAGACTCACGCACGCGGGGTGTGTCGCGGCGAGCCAGCTCTGCGCGGAGCGCCTCTTCGATGACGTCGGTGAGCGTGCGACCGGTCTCCACCGCGTGTCGCTTCACGGCCTTCATGAGATCGTCCGGCAACCTGACGGTGGTTCGCATGGACGAGAATATCATGCTGACATATATATGTCAATCGTTCGCCACTGGCCTCCTCACCCCCCCTGCCCCACTTTGCGCCGGCCCGCCACGACCCCCTTCCGACCGAGCCCCGATGCGCCCCGGATTTCTCGACGAGCTCAAGCGCCGCAAGGTCGTGCGGGTCGGCATCGTCTACCTGGCCGTGGTGTGGGCCGCGGTGCAGGTGACCGACGTGTTCGTGCCGGCGCTCGGCCTGCCGCCGGTCGTGACGACGGTCGTGGCCGTGCTGGCGATCGTGGGATTTCCGGTCTCCCTCGCGCTCGCGTGGGCGTTCGACGTCACCCCCGAGGGCGTGCGCCGGGCGGCGCCCCGCGCGACCGGAGACGACCAGGCGGGGAATCCCCCGGAACCTGATGAGGGTGAAGCCGCACAGCGGTGGCTCGCCCCGTCGACCCTCTTCGCCGCCGGCGCCCTGCTCGTGGCCGGCTACGCGGCGGGCGCTTTCCTGGGCGGCGACGGCGACAACGACGCCGTGGTCGGGTCCTCATCCGACCGGCTGTCGATCGCCGTGCTACCCTTCCAGGCCCGGGGTGCCGACGACGAGACCGGCTTCGCCGACGGCGTGCACGACGACATTCTGACGCAATTGAGCCGCATCGAGGCGCTCCGGGTCACCTCGCGCACGAGCGTGCAGGCCTACCGGGGCACCACGCAGAACATTCGCGAGATCGCCGCCGAGCTCGGCGTGGGATCGGTGCTCGAGGGCGGCGTGCAGCGCACCGCCGACCGCGTGCGCATCAACATGCAGCTCATCGACGGCGCCACCGACGAACACCTCTGGGCCGAGACCTACGACCGCGAGCTCACGGCCGAGAACGTCTTCCACATCCAGTCCGAGATCGCCCGTGCCGTGGCCGACGCGCTCGAGGCGACGCTCACCGAAGCGGACGAGGCGGCGCTGGACGAGATCCCCACCGACGATCTGGTCGCACTGGACCTGTATCACCGCGGCCGGCGGATCTTCGAAGACGTGGCCGGCGAGGGGAACCGTGACCTGGCCCTTCGGGCGCTCGAGCAAGCCGTGGAGCGCGACCCCGACTTCGTGCGGGCGTGGGCGGAGCTCACGCGCCAGCGCAGCTTCCGGGTGCGGGAAGGGCTGACCGGCGATTCGCTCCCCGCGCGCGAGGCGCTGGACCGCACCGTCGCGCTCGCCGAGGGCCGGGTGGAAGGCGCGCTGGCCCGCGGCAACTACCTCTACTATGCGCGGGGCGACTACGAGGGGGCCCTCGCCGAGTTCCGCGCCGCGGCGAGGGCGTTCGGCGAGGCCACCGACGTGCAGTTCGGCATCGCGGCCGTGCTGCGGCGGCTGGGCCGCTACGACGAAGCCACCTCGACCTTCGAGGCCATCGTCCTTCGGGAGCCTCGTCACGTGCGCGCGCTCTACGAGCTCGGCTACACCCACATGGTGCAGCGGCAATGGGACGACGCCGAGACCGCCTTCCAGCGCTTCGTCGACCTCGTGCCGGATCAGCCGTCGGCGTTCGCGGCCCTCGTCCAGATCGAACTTCTCGGGCGGGGCGACACGGTCGCGGCCCGCCGGGTGGTCGAGCGGTGGCGTGCCGTCGACGACGACCCGTCGGGGCTCGCCGCCCTGTGGCACGCGCAGCTCGCGCACCTGCGCGGCGAACGCCCCGACCTCGCGGTCTTCGCCGGGAGCGACGACGAGGCGCATTGGCAGCGGTACCAGCTCTATCCCGACGGACCGGTCCCGCTCTGGCAGGCACGCATGCTCTGGGTCCGTGGGGATTCCGTCCAGGCGCGCGCCCTGGCCGCCGGCCTTGCGCAGGCGTACCTCGACGCCACCCCCGCAGCGAGGGACGGCGCGAACGTGCTCCCCCCCGAGGGCGACCTGTTCGGGGTGCGTGCGACCGAGCGAACGCTCCGCGCCTGGGAGCGGCTCTTCGACGGAGACGCCGCCGAGGCGCTCCGCCTCTCGAACGAAGCGGTCGAGCTCTACCCGATCGAGTACGACGCCGGCGACGGCTACGAGTTCCTGCGGCAGCGGGCCCTCGTGAGGACGCTCGCGGGCGACCACGAAGGCGCCGTGGCCGATCTGCGCACGCTGCTCACGAGGCCCTCGTACACGACGGTGCACGAGCTCAGGCTGGATCCGATCTACGATGCGTTACGGGGGCGGGCTGACTTTCAGGGGCTGGTGGCGGGCGGGTAGTTCACCGATCGGCGGGCGTGCACGCCAGTGAGAAGGCCGGCGTTCTCACCCTCACTCGGCCCGCATGGCCTCGAGCGGGTCGACCCGGGCGGCGCGCCGGGCGGGTAGCCAGCACGCGAGGCCGCCCACGAGGGCCAGCAGCGCCGCCACGCCGGCGTACGTCACCCCGTCCAGCGGCGATATGCCGTAGAGCAGGCTGGCCAGCACCCGGCCGGCTCCGAGGCTGGCCGTCAATCCCCCGAGCAGACCCGCGATGACCAGCGTCATGCCCCGGCGGAGCACGAGCGCCACGATGCGGTCGTGCGACGCGCCGAGCGCCACCCGCACACCGAGCTCGCGCGTGCGCTCGGTGACGGCGCCCGCCAGCACGCCGTAGAGGCCCACACCCGCCAGCAGCAGGGCGGCCAGCGCGAAGGTCGACAGCACCAGGAGCGTGAAGCGCCGCCGCACCTCCGACGCAGCCACCAGGTCGCGGAGCGTCTGGGTCCGGACCACGGGCTGATTCGCGTCCACCGACCAGACGGCCTGGCGGAGCGGCGGCACCAGGGCCGCGACCTGCTCGCCGCCGGCCCGCACCACCAGCCACCGCGACGCGTCGGCCCAGTGCCACTGACGGGCGGCCAGGTAGACGGCATTGGGCACGGCGGCGTCGAGCGACGCCTGCTTCACGTCAGCCACCACGCCCACCACCGTGAAGGGTTCGGTGTCCTGCGCGCCCACCCGGATTCGGCGGCCCACGGGATCTCCGCTCCCGAACATGCGACGGGCCAGGGCCTGCCCGAGCACGGCCACCGCCTGCGAGCCCTCGTGATCGCCGGGCTCGAGTGCTCGGCCCTGCAGCAAGGGAATCCCCATGACCTCGAAGTACCCGGGCGACACCGCGTAGCGGAAGGTCGAGCCCTGCACCTCGTCCGCGCGTTCGGCGTCGGCCTCGGCGGGCCGCACCCCGTACACGTCGGCGTCGCCGCTCAAGGGAAGTTGGCTGGTGAGGGCCGCGGCCTGCACGCCGGGCACCCCGCGGGCGGCCTCGAGCACCCGGTCGAAGTAGGCGTCCACTTCGGTGTCGGGCACGCCCCCACCCTTGCCGCTCGCGGGCAGGTGCAGGACCACCGCGTCGCGCGTGTCGAAGCCCGGTGAGGTCCGGAACAGGTGCTGCGTCGTGCGCAGGAGCAGGCCCGCGCCCACCAGCAGTACCACCGCCAGGGCCACCTCCACCCCCACCAGCACCCCGCGGGCGCGCGAGCCGCCACCCACCGACCCGCGGCCGGTGTCGCGAAGGGTGCCCAGGAGGGAGCCTCCGCCCGACGGCCAAAGCACCGGCAGCAGACCCGCCAGCAGCCCGATGGCCGTGGTCAGGCCGAAGGCGAACGCCAGCACCACGCCGTCCAGCGCCACGGCGTCCAGTCGGGGCATGGCCGGGGGTGCGAGCGCCACCAGCGTCTCGATGCCTACCCGGGCGGCGCCGAGGCCCACGAGGCCGCCGAGCGCGGCCAGCACCAGGCTTTCGGACAGGAGCGTGCGCAGCACCCTGTCCCGCGCGGCGCCGAGGGCCACGCGCATGGCCAGTTCCGGCCGTCGACGGGCGGTCCGGGCGAGAAGCAGGAGCGACACGTTGGCACAGGTCACCCCCAACAGCAGGGCGACGCCGGTCAGCAGCGCTACCATGAGGGGGCGGGCCTCGGCGGTGACGACCTCGCCCAGGGGTCGGACCTCTACGCCCTGCGCCAGCGACGCCCACGCGGGGCGCGGGAAGGCCGCCACCGGCTCGGCGGCGACGGCGTTCAGCGCGGTGCGGGCCCGCGGCAGGCTTCCTTCTGAAGAGACCCGCCCGACCAGCGCCAGGTGGTTCCCCCATTCCCTTGTCTCGAATGCCGCGGGGGCAGGGTCGTATTGCAGCAGCGTGTAGATCTCGGCCGTCGGCGCCAGAACGTCTTCGAAATCGGCCGGCAGCACTCCCACAACGCGGTACGTTGCTCCATCGAGGCGCAGGGTCGCATCGTCCAACGCGGCGCGGTGCCCCGCGAAGAGTCGGTTCCAGAGACGATACGACAGTATGACCGTGGGCGCGCCGCCGGGCCGATCTTCGGCGGCGTCGAAGCCGGGTCCAAAGGCGGGGGCGACGCCGAGCACGTCGAAATACGCCGCGCCCACGCGCTGCCCTTGCAGCCGCTGGGGCTCACCGGCGCCGGTGTGGGTCACGGTCCACGGGCGCACCGCGGCCAGCGCCTCGAACACGCCTTCGCCTCGGGTGCGCTCGGCCAGTTCGAGGTAGGTGCCGAAGGCCGCGGGCCGCCCCACGCCGTCCTCACCCCGGGGTGCCACCGCGACGACCCGCGAGGGGTCCGGGTAGGGCAGCGCCCGGAAGAGCACCGGGCTGGCGGCGCTGAAGATCGCCGTGGCGGCGCCGATGCCAAGGCCGAGCGTGAGCACCGCGACCACGGTGAAGCCCGGGGTCCGAATCAGCCGCCGCACCGCCAACCGCACGTCCGAGCCGAGCAGCTCCAGGACGCCGTCCCAACCGTACGCACGCACCTGCTCGCGCTCCGCCAGCCCGTCACCCCAGCGTTGGTACACGCGGCGGCGTGCTTCGGCGGGGCTCACCCCACTCGCCACCAGCTCGGCCACGGCCTCGTCCAGGAAGTGGCGCACTTCGTCGTCGAGGTCCCGGTCCGCGGCGTCTCGCCGCAGCAGCGTGGCGAGGCCCCGGGTCATGCGCCGCCACAGGCCGACAGGTGAGAACCCGCGCGACCCACGCATCAGGCGCCCGCCCCGAGCAACCGGCGCATGGCCTCGGTGCGCCGGTCCCATAGCTCCACCTCGTCACCGAGCTGGCGGGCACCGGCTCGGGTCAGGCGGTAGTAGCGCGCCCGCCGGCCGGTGTCCGACGTTCCCCACTCGGCGTCCAGCCACCCGGCCCGCTCGAGCCGCTTCAAGGCGGTGATAAGCGATCCCGGATTCACCTTGAACACGCCCTCCGACCCCTCTTCGATGCGCTTGGCGATGCCGTAGCCGTGCAGGGGCGCCAGGCTCAGGGTCTTGAGAATGAGCAGGTCGAGGGTACCCTGAATGACGTCGGTGTTGGGCTCCACGAGGGCGGCTCCAGGCGTGGCGGTGAACTCTCGGGTGGCGCTCTCCACCCTCGCCAAGCCTGGAGCGCTATATCTTGATTGTCAAGAGGTCTGTGTCGTTCACGCGTCGCGCAGCCGCTCGAGCTGCTCGGGCAACGCATGGCGTCCTTCGACCCCGCTGAACGCCTCTGTCCACTTCGCCATGTAGTCCCAGTCGAGGTCGGGCCCCTTGCGCCGCACCACCGACTGGGCGTCGTCGACGTCGCGCGGACGTCCCGCGAACAGCTTGTGAATGATCAGATCCTCGGCGGTCACGAACGGTACGGCGGTGCCACCGACTTCGACGCGGACGGCCCGGTCGATCGCTTGAGCCTCGTACGGCGTGGTCGAGAAGATGAGGTCGACGCGAACGCCCGTCGCTCGGTCCATGGAAGGAAGAACGAACGTCGACGTCACGAACGGCCCGATCGGGTCCGGGAGCGGATCGAGTCCGATCTCGTCGCAGGCCCCGGCGATCTCGGGCCAGCGGGCTGGTCCTACCCCCAGCGTGAGATCGATATCCTGGGTCAAGCGGGGATCGCCGTGCAGGAGTACCGCCTGACCGCCGATCAACATGAACGGAATGCCCTTCCGGTCGAGCCCGGATGCGAGCCGAGCCAGGAGTTCCTCGAAGTCAGGCGGGCGGGAGGCCATTGATCGCACGCGCCAGGGCAAGATCGGGCTCGATGTCTCGGCGCCAGTCGGGCGAGGGGAAGTCCGGACGGAGCGAGCACGCCTCGAGCCAGAGCGCCTTGAACACCGCGAGGGCGTCTTCATACGTGGCCACGGCGTCTCGCCCTCGGGCGTACCGCCGCTCGAACTCGCGCAACTCCGGTGTGGATCGCAACATCACGCTACCCCGTTGGCTGGAAGGTGTACGACCTTACCCTTCGGCCTCGCTCGCGGTCCTCGCCTTCACCCCCGCCGGAGCGTCTCGGCCGGGTGCACGCGCGTGGCGCGGCGCGCCGGCAGCCAGGCGGCCAGAGCGGGGATGGTGAGTCCGACCGTCCCGGAAGGCGGCGGAGAGCCGCCGAAGGGGCGGTGGACGAGGCGCCATCGGCATCGGGGCCGGAAGGATAGTGCGATGGGCGGCGGGGGGTGATCGGGTGCGACAGGCCGGGGAGGCGCGGATGGGGCCGGCTTGCGCTTCAGGCATGCCAGTCATGGGGCGGAGACTCAAAGGACCACTTGACACATGTACGGCTTTGCGTTTACCGATGACGCATCGGGTGTTAGTGCGGCGCCTTGAGACCTGATGTGGGAGGCCGCACATGAAGACGTTGTCCGGCTTGGTGCACGGACAGCCCAGACGGCCTGACAGTGCAGGCTGAGCGCTTGGTGTCGATCGG
>CBFGQV010000097.1:0-8618 GCA_965651045.1 uncultured bacterium | reverse complement strand
ACCGCTGGCCGGAGCACCCAGGGGCGGTCGCCTCGCCGGTCGAGGGGGTGGTGGGGGGGGCGGGGGCGGTGCTGGACGGCACGCTCGTGCAGGCCAAGGGCCGGCGCTACACACTCGCCGACCTGCTGGGCGACGCGAATGCGGCGCGGCGCTTCGAAGGGGGCGCGTTCGTCACCTTGTACCTCGCGCCACGCCACTACCACCGCATCCACGCGCCCGTCACAGGCGAGATCGCATGGGCGCGCCACGTGCCCGGCGGACTGCTGCCCGTGAACCGCCCGGCCGTCGCCCACGTCGACCGACTGTTCGTGCGGAACGAGCGCCTGGCGGCGCTGATCGAGACGGCGGCCGGGGCGGTGGCGCTCGTGGCGGTGGGCGCCTTCAACGTGGGACGGATCTCGGCGGCCTTCGACGCCGCCTGGAGCGGCGAGGACCGCGGCTGGCTCACCAACCGTCGACACCCTCCCCTGCCCGAGCGCCGCTACGACCCCGGCATCCCCCTGAAGACGGGCGACCCGTTCATGGCCTTTCATCTCGGCTCGACGGTGGTTCTCGCCCTGCCCCCGGGCACGACCGGCATGGAACACCTCGAAGCAGGCGCGGAGCTCCGCGCGGGCAGCATACTGGCACATCTTCCGGACGGACCCCATCTTGCGGGTAACTGACCACTCCCTTCGCGAGCCCACCCGTCCACGTGGCTGACGTGACCGTGTCCGAACCGACCAATCCCGTCCTCTCCGAAGCGTTCCGAATTCCGTTCCACCGTCTCGAGGGCGCCCACGTGGTGCCCGGGGTGCGCGCCGTGCTGGCCGAGGGCCAGCGCCGGCTGGACGAACTCGCGGGGCGCGACGACGCGCCGACCTGGGACTCGCTGATGGCCCCGCTCGAGGCGCTCGGACGCTGGGTCGAGGAGCGCATCAAGCCGGTCGGCCACCTTCTCGCGGTGGCCGAGACGCCGGAGCTCCGCCGCGCGTACAACGAGGTGCTGCCCGAAATCAGCGGATTCTGGACGCGCCTCGGTTTGAACGAGCCGCTCTGGCGGAGGCTCGAGGCGTTCGCGAGCACCGACGAGGCGGCCGCGCTCGAAGGGCTGGAGCGGCGGCACCTCGAGAAGACGATTCGTGAGTTCCGACGGGCCGGCGCCGACCTCGACCCGGAGCGGAAGGCCCGCCTCGAAGAGATCCGGGTGGAGCTCTCGACGCTCGAACAGCGCTTCGGCGAGCACGTGCTCGATGCCACGGCCGACTGGACGCTCCTGGTGGACGACGTCGAGCGGCTGGCCGGCGTTCCGCAGGCCGCGGTCCGGCGGTTTCGCCAGGCCGCCGAGGCGGAGGGCGCCGACGGGTGGCTGCTCTCGCTGGACTATCCGGCGGTCGAACCGGTGCTCAAGTACGCGAAGGACCGGTCGCTGCGCGAAACCGTCTACCGCGCCTACTCGACCCGTTGCCGGGACGGCGCCTTCGACAACCGGGGGCTGATCGTCGAAATTCTCAGCCTCCGCGCCGAGATCGCGAAACTGCTGGGCTATCGCGACTACGCGGATTACGTGCTCGAAGACCGCATGGCGGGTGACGGAGAGCGTGCGGCCGCCTTCGAGGCCGAAATGGCGCTCCGCACGCGTCCGTACTGGAAGCGCGATGCCGACAAGCTGGCATCGCACGCGCAGGCGCTCGGTATGGGCACGCTCCGACCCTGGGATGTCGCCTTCGTAGCCGAGGACCTCCGACGCACCGAGTACGAACTCGACGACGAGGACCTCCGTCCATTTTTCCCTCTCGAGCAGGTCGAGCGGGGGCTGTTCGAGATCGTCCAGCGGCTCTTCGGCATGAGGGTCACACCGCGCGTGATCGAGGAGGTCTGGCACACCGACGTGCGGTTCTACGACATCCACGACGAGGCGGGCGTGCACCGGGGCTCGTTCTACACGGACTGGTTTCCTCGCAAGGAGAAACGTCAGGGGGCCTGGATGAACGACCTTCTCCTGGGCGGCCCCCGAGACGACGGCGGCTTCGACCCGCACCTCGGTGTGATCTGCGGCAACTTCACACCGCCGGACGGCGAGGGCCCGGCTCTGCTCACCCACCGCGAGGTCCAGACGCTCTTCCACGAGTTCGGCCACCTCCTTCACCACGTCTGCTCCCGGGTCCCCCTCCGCTCCCGCGGCGGCCTCAACGTGGCGTGGGACTGGGTCGAGGTGCCGAGCCAGTTCATGGAGAACTGGACGTGGGAGCGCGAGGCGCTCGACCTGTTCGCGCGCCACCACGCGACCGGAGATCCCCTTCCCGAGCCGCTGTTCCAGCGCATGATCGATGCCCGGCGCTTCCAGAGTGGGTGGGCGCAGATGCGCCAGCTCGGCTTCGGAACGGTCGACCTCGCGCTGCACCGGGAGTTCACCGCGACCGACTCGAGCGATCCGGAGCGGGTCATGATCTACGCGCGCGATCGCCTCGCCGAGTTCAGCCCCGCGCCCGAGTTCGCCGAGTTCCACAACCTCACCTCGTTCAACCATCTCTTCAGCGGGGGATACGCGGCCGGGTACTACAGCTATCTCTGGTCGGAGGTCATCGAAGCCGACGCCTTTACCCGGTTCCACGAAGAGGGGATCTTCGACCCCGACGTCGGCCGGGCCTGGCTGGCGACGGTCCTCTCGCGGGGTGATTCGGACGACCCGGATGCGCTCATCCGTGCATTCCTCGGACGCGACCCGGAACCCGGCGCGCTCCTCGAGAGAAACCTCGGTCCGGAGCCGGCGTAAGAGGCTTCACGAGCCACCGCCTCAGCGCGAGGAACCCCGATGCCACGTCACGCCCGCCGCCGCACCGCCGCCTTCGTCGTCCTCCTCGCCGCCGCGGCCCTGGGGGTCTCGGCCTGCGATCAGCAGGGAGCCTACGGCGACACCAGCAGCATCGTCGCGATCGTCAGCCCCGACCTCTGGGCGGAGATCGAAGACACCGTCTACTCGGCGCTGGAGCCGACCATCTGGACGGTGCGCGACGAGAAGACCTTCACCGTGACGTGGGGTAGCCCGACCGGCCCCGAGTGGGCGGACCTCAGCCGGTTCCGTCAGATGCTGCTGATCGGGCCGGCGAGCGACCCGCACATCGCCGAGGCGTTGTCCGGCCGGACCCGGACCGTGGCGGACGACCCGGCGGTCGTGCAGGTGAACAACGTCTGGGCGCGCGGGCAGCAGGTCACCGTCCTCATCACGCCCGAAAACGATCGCGCCGCCGCAGTCACCAGCCGGCTCGACATTTTGCGTGATCTCTACGACCGGCAGTACAGGCAGTGGGCGCTCAACCGCATGTTCGTGTCCGGCCAGGACACGGCGCTCGCAGACACGCTCGCCCGCGAGGCCGGGTTTCGGCTGACGGTGCCCGAAGTCTACTACTGGGCCCGTCAGGACTCGGTCTACATCTTTCGAAACGACAACCCCGACCCTTCCGAGCTGATCCGGCAGGTCATGGTCACCTGGATGAGCCCGGCCCCGATGGGTATGGAAGGCGAGATGCTCCTCGACTGGCGGCAGGACGTGGCGGAGGCCTACTACTCCGACGACCAGGTCACCGTCCTGGACAACGTCCGAGCCGAAGCGTTCGACTTCGAAGGCTGGGACGCCTACCAGATCCAGGCGATCTGGCAGTCGCCGCCCGAGTCGGGGTGGCCTGCCGCGGGCCCGTTCATCCTGCGTTCGGTGGTCTGCCCCGAGCAGGACCGGCTGTACCTGCTCGATGCGTGGCTTTACGCGCCGGGTAAGGAGAAGTACGAGTACATGATCCAACTCGAGACCATTCTGGATTCCTTCCGCTGCGGCGGCTGAGCCACGTGAGCTTCGTTCACCTCCACACGCACTCCGAGTACTCTCTTCTCGACGGCGCGAACCGCATCGGCGACCTCGTGCAGCGCGCGACCGACCTCGACATGCCCGCGCTCGCGCTCACCGACCACGGGTGTATGTTCGGCGCCTGGACCTTCCAGAAGGTGGCGCGAAAGCACGGCATCAAGCCGATCCTGGGCATGGAGGCGTACGTCGCCCCCGGCGACCGGCGGGACCGTTCGCGGTCGGGACAGGGCGAAAAGGCGTACTACCACCTCGTCCTGCTGGCCCGCGACCGCGAGGGCTACAAGAACCTCGTCAAGCTGACCTCGATCGGCTACACCGAGGGCTTCTACCATAAGCCTCGTATCGATCGCGAGGTCCTGCGGGCGCATTCCGGGGGATTGATCGTCAGCTCCGCCTGCCTCGCGGGTGAGGTCGCACGCCACCTCATGTCCGACGACTGGGAAGGCGCCCGTGAAGCGGCGTCCTGGTACGCCGACGTCTTCGACGGACGCTACTATCTCGAGGTGCAGGGCCACGATTCCGAGGGCCAGAACGAGCTCAATCAGCGCATCTTCGAGCTTGGCGACGATCTCGGCCTTCCGGTGATCGCCACGAACGACGCGCACTTCCTGACCCAGGGCGACCACGAAGCGCACGACGTCCTGCTCTGCATCGGGCTCGGCAAGGATCGCGACGACCCGAATCGCATGCGCTACGACGACGGACTGTACTTCAAGTCCGCCGAAGAGATGGCCGAGCGGTTCCCCGGCCGTTCCGACGTGCTCGAGAACACGCTCCGGATCGCCGATCAGGTCGCGCTCGACTTCGACAAGCAGTACCACCTGCCCGCCTTCCCCTTGCCCGAGGGGCACGACAACGAGAACGCCTACCTCGAACACCTCTCCCTGGCCGGCGCACACGAGCGCTACGGAGATCCCCTTCCCGACGCTGCGCGCGAACGGCTTTCCTACGAGCTCGACGTCATCAAGGGAACGGGCTACGCGGGGTACTTCCTCATCGTGCAGGACTTCATCGCCTGGGCGCGCGAACGGGGGATTCCCGTGGGGCCTGGGCGAGGCTCGGCGGCCGGTTCCCTGGTCGCCTATGCCCTCGGCATCACGAACCTCGATCCGCTCGAGCACGATCTCCTTTTCGAGCGCTTCCTGAACCCGGAACGGGTGTCGATGCCCGACGTCGACATCGACTTCTGCTACGAGCGTCGTGGCGAGGTGATCGAGTATACCCGGCGCAAGTACGGTAAGGAGGCCGTCGGCCAGATCATCACCTTCGGCACCATGAAATCGAGGGCGGTGATTCGCGACGTCGGCCGTACGCTGGGCTTCGAGCCGAGCGAGACCGACCGCATCGCGAAGCTGATTCCCAACGCGCCGGGCCAGAGCTTCACCGTCGAGGAAGCCGTCAAACAGCTGAAGGAGGTCCGGGCGCTCTACAAGCAGGACGAGCGCCACCGTCGGCTCTTCGACTACGCGATGACCCTCGAGGGCCTGAGCCGCCACGCGTCCGTGCACGCGGCCGGAGTCGTGATCGCACCGGGCCCCCTGGACGAGTACGTGCCCGTCTGCGTGCAGCCGGGGAAGAACGGTGACGGTGACGATGCCATGACCGTCACCCAGTACGACATGAACTGCCTCGAAGAGGCGGGCATGTTGAAGATGGACTTCCTCGGGCTCAAGACGCTGACGGTCATCCACGACGCGGTCGAGATGATTCGTGAGCGCGTCGGTGCCCTGAAGCATCCGCAGAGCGGCGACCTGTACCAGAGCATGGATGACGTGCCGCTCGACGATCCGGCGGTCTACGCCATGCTCGCGCGAGGTGGGACGAGCGGCGTGTTCCAGTTCGAATCGTCGCTGGCGCTCGACAAGCTCCGCGCGATGCGGTGCGACCGCTTCGACGACCTCGTCGCCACCAATGCGCTCATTCGGCCGGGCCCGCTCGACTCCGGTATGACCGACGTCTACATCCGTCGCAAGCTCGGCCAGGAGACGGTCCGCTATCCGCACCCGGACCTCGAGAAGACGCTGGAGCCGACCCACGGCATCATCGTCTATCAGGAACAGGTCATGCGCATCGCGAACGTGCTGGCCGGATTCAGTCTCGGTGAAGCAGATGTGCTCAGAAAGGCCGTCGGAAAGAAGAACGCCGAGCTCATCGCCCAGGAACTCGGACGCTTCGTCGACCGGGCCGTCGAACGCGGCGTCGACGAACGTATCGCGCGCGAACTCGCCGAGCAGATCGAGACCTTCGGCCGCTACGGCTTCAACAAGTCGCACTCCGCGGCCTACTCGCTGATCAGCTACCACACGGCGTGGCTGAAGGCCCACTACCCCGCCGAGTTCATGGCCGGCCTTCTCTCGTCGGTGCTGGACAAGACCGACGACGTGGTGAAGTACATCGCCGAGTGCCGCGACCTTCCTCGCTTCCTCCCGGCCCTCGACGACGGCATCGAGGTGCTCCCACCCGACGTCAATGAGTCCGGATGGAAGTTCACCGCGACCGGCCCGACCCAGATTCGCTTCGGGCTCGGCGCCGTGCGAGGCGTGGGCGCCGGCGCGGTGCGCTCGATCCTCGACGCTCGCGGTGACGGGGGCCGGTTCACATCGCTCTTCGACTTCCTGGAGCGCATCGACGTTCGTGCCCTGAACAAGCGGGCCTGCGAAGCACTCATCGCAGCAGGCGCACTCGACGCCTTCGGGCATCGAGCGCAGCTCTTGGCAGGCCTCGAGACCGCCTACCAGGAAGTCCTGACGCGCCGAGCCGAAGAGGAGGCCGGACAGGCATCGCTTTTCGGTGCCGACGCAGGCCCTGGGCTCGCGCGCCAGGCACCCCCACTCCCCGATGTCCCGGAGTGGCTCGAACAGGAACGCCTGGCCCGCGAGAAAGAGGCCCTCGGATTCTTCATCAGCGGCCACCCGCTCGACCGCTTCCGCGACGTCGTTCGAGCCTTCGATCACATCAACACCCGCAATCTCGCCACATCTGCGGGCGAGAAGGTCGAGCTCGCCTGCGTCGTCACCGGCGTAGCGCGCCAGATTTCCCGTCGCGACAGCTCGGAGTGGGGCAAGATTTCGGTCGAAGATTTCCACGGCACCGCCACCGTCCTCGCCTTCAAAGAGGTCTGGCAGAGCGGAAAGGACCTGCTCACCACCGATGCCGTGGTCCTCATTCGAGGTCAGGTCAGCGGGCGCGAACGCGACGAGGACGACCCTCCCATCTTCCTCGACGAGGTTCTCCCCCTCGACACCGTAGCCTCCAGTGGACTGCTCGGGCTGCAGATCGAGCTACCTCTCGGCTCCGATCTCCCCGACAGCGCCTTCAACAAGGCGCGCGCCGTGATGGAAAAGCACCCCGGCACCCTTCCGGTCGAACTTACTCTCGGCTCCGACAACGGCATCCGCGCCCCCCGCCTCCGATCACGTACGCTCACGGTCGACGCCACCGCCAGCACGCTCGGCGAACTCCGCACGATCTTCGGCAAGAACCGCGTCCGCCTGGTTCGCCGCTGAGCCTCGCCCGAAACCAGGCACCCGCGAGTCCCAGCCCCCCGGCCTGCCCGGAACCCCGCCAGTTGTCAGAGCCGGCCGAGGTGTGCCCCACGAGATGATCGGCTCTGTTCGCGGGAACTGTTGGTTCACCGCCGAATGCCGGCCGCGGGCCGGCAAACTGGTGGTGTCACGGGACGGGCCAACGGATTGCCGCCTCGCCCAGACTCTGGCGCACCGCCTGGTCCAGGTGCCGATGCCACGTGAGATAGTGCTCGAGGTAGCGCGTCGCTACGCCGCGGAACCCCCTGAGCCAGGCTCGCAGCCGGAATCGGTAGGCATTGGCGTGGAGCACCTCGGCTCGGTCGTAGCCATCTCGCAGCTCGTCTCTCCCACCCGATAGACGAGAAAGGGTACGTCCCCAGTGCACACCGGCACCTCCATACTCCACTCGAAAGACGACCTCCGAATCGAGCAGACCCTCCAGCGCCGCTGCTACCTGGAGCGGCGACCGCCCACGCCGGACCACCTCGAGCAACGCCGTCTGCACACGTCCCTGCCGGTCGGCCGCGATCAGGACGTCCGCATGGGGCTCGGTCCACCAACCAAAGGCGTCGATCCCGCGCACACGAGGAGGGCGGGCGAGATCCCTGCTTCCCTTCATCGACTCGGGAATGCGCATGAGCGTGAGCTCGACCACACCGCAAAGCTGCTCGCGCGGCACCTTCGCGAGCCTGGCCAAGATGCGGTGCCTCCACCTGAACGAAGTCGAGACGTGGATCGAGCAGAGGTCGGCAGCCTGTCTCAGGGTCATACTTGCGGCCAGGCATCGCTGATAGTCCATCCAACGCCCGGTCTTCTTGATGTAGGCCGCCGGGGTCAGCGTCAGGTCGCTGAACGTGCGGCCGCAGCCCCCGCGACATCGGAACCGTTGGCGGCCTGAAAAGCGGCCCCACTTCTGGACGTGGGGGGATTCACAACGTGGGCATCGGAGTCCGTCGCTGAAGCGCGCGGCGCGGACGATGGCCAACCAACGGTCGAGGGTCGGCGGCGGATGGGTCTCGGGAACGACAGAAAGCAGGCTCATGCCCGGATCTGAGCACGAAGGGGTGGGCAGATCCATGGACCGATCGGTCACCAACAGTTCCCGCGAACAGAACCTTATCGCAGATGAGGGCAGCCGTCGCGGTGCATGGCGGCTGACTGCTCGCCTGGCTGGAGCCCGGGTCTAGCAGGCCGGTGAAGAAAGGGAGTACCCCGCGTTGTGGGCGCCACGGCCCCGAGCAGTAGGCGGC
>CBFGQV010000096.1:0-8716 GCA_965651045.1 uncultured bacterium | reverse complement strand
CGCCCGCCGCGGGCGGGCGTCGCCTTCAGCCGCCGACCACCCGCACGCCGAGCCCTCCGAACCGCCGCTCGCGCCCGTGGTAGGCGCGAACCCACTCCGCGGCCTCGCGCGCGTCCACGTCGGGCCAGTGGACGGGCGTGAAGAGCAGCTCGGCGTAGGCGCACTCCCAGAGCAGGAAGTCGCTCAGCCGCTGCTCGCCGCTGGTGCGCACGAGCAGGTCCACCTCGGGCGCGTCACCGTGCACCCCCGCGAGCGCGCGCTGGAACGCCGCCCGGTCGACGAGATCTGGGGTGCCCCGCAGGGCCTCGGCCGCCGCCGTGAGGGCGTCGCGCGCCGAGTAGTCGATCGCCAGCCGGAGGTGCAGGCGCGTGCCGGCCGCGGTGCTGCTCTCGGCGTGGCACGCCGCCTGGCGCACGCGCTCGGGCAGGCGGTCGCGGCGGCCGATGAGCGACAGCCGCACGCCCTGCTCGACCAGCTCGGGCGTCTCGCGCAGCAGGTGGCGCCGGAAGAGGCGCATGAGGGCCTGGATCTCGCCGCGCGGGCGCGTCCAGTTGTCGCTCGAGAAGGCGTAGAGGGTGAGCGTGTCCACCCCCAGGTCGGGGGCGGCCTCGACCAGACGCCGCACGGCGCGCGCGCCCTCGCGGTGCCCCGCGGTGCGCGGCAGCCCGCGTGCGGTCGCCCAGCGTCCGTTGCCGTCCATGATCACGGCGAGGTGGAGCCCCTCGCCCTGGCGCCCGGCGTGAGGCGGGCTCACGGCGAGGGCCTCATGGCGCGGAGCAGCGCCTCCATGTGGTCCAGGTACGCCTCGAGATGGCGGCGACCGCGGGCCGTCAGCGCATACTCGGTGCGGGGCACGCGGTCTTCAAAGGTCTTCGTGCAGGCGATGTAGCCGGCCTCTTCGAGCTTGCGCGCGTGGGCGCTGAGGTTGCCGTCCGAGGTGTTCAGAATGTCGCGCAGATCGGTGAACGAGAGCGTGCCGTTCACCGCGAGCGCGCTCACGATGCCGAGCCGCGCTCGCTCGTGAATCAGCCGGTCGAACTCGAGCGGGCCGTCGCTCTCGGCATCGGAACGTGCGCCCTCGACGCTCCACAGACGCCGGGTCGCGCCCACCGGCTCGGCCACGTCGTCGCTCCGGGCCGGCTGCTCAGCCACCGTGCCTCCAGGCGATGAGGGCTCCGAAGCCCATGTGCAATCCCCCGAAACCCGCGGCGAGCAGGGCCGAGCCCCACGCGGTCACGGCGAGCGCCAGCGCCCCGAGCATGAGGAAACTCGCGCCCATCACCGGAATCACCCGAACCGAGAAGACGCCGCCCCCGAGCACGGCCGCGCCATAGAGCATGAGCCACGCACCCGGCAGGAGCTCGGTGGCGTCGGCGCGGGCGAGCGCCAGGGTGAGCGCCGCGCCCACGATGAGCGCGGGCGCCGTGCCGAGCAGGAACTTCCGGCCCGGGCCACGGAGCAGCGGCTCGCCGAGGCGCCGACCCTTGAGCACGAGCCCCACGACCGCGATCGAGCCGGCGACGGCGGCCGCCAGCACCCAGATCCAGAGCCACGCGGGGCCGGTGAGATCGCGGGTCGACCACCACGCGGTGAGCGCCACCGCCCCCATCGCGATGCCGGCCCACCCCGAGACGGCGGTGAACGCCGCCGACCGCTCCATGGTGCGGCGTATGAAATTCAGGTCGGCGGCGGCGCGGTCGTGCAGCGCGACGGGCTCGTCGCGTACGACGCGGAGGGGCTCGGGTCGGCTCATGCAATGTACTTTGCATTACAAAGCGACGAGGCGCAAGGGCCCTACGAAGATCGGGGCCTTCGGCCGCCGGGGGGCGCCGAGGCCCGCGTCAGCCGACGGCGACCCGGAGCGCCCGAGGCAGGACCTCGACCCGCACCTCGCCGCCGGGCACCGCGTACACGTCGCCGTCGACCTCGAAACGGAGCGGCCCGTCGACCGAGACCGTGAAGGCCGGCGCGGAACGCATGCAGACCTCGCGCTCCTCGACGTGGCCGCCCGTGCCGGCCTGTCCGAAGAGCTTGAGACGCCGGAGCGCGGGGGCGTCGCCGATCGCGCACGCGTGAAGCAGCCCGTCCTGGAGGTCGGCGCCCGGCGCGATCGGGAATCCCCCCCCGAAGTACCGGCCGTTGCTGACGGTGAGCATGAGGTGGCGCCCCCGCCGCTCGAAGCCGCCGCCGTCCGCGAGCGAGAGCTCGACACCCGGGTAGCGCACGAGCTGGGTGAGCGCGGTCCACTTGTAGAGCAGCTCGCCCCTCAGGAAGCGTGCCCCCGCCGCGGCATCGATCACGGCGATGTCGAAGCCGAGGCCGACGAGGTTCAGGAAGTGGCGCACGCGCGCCGGCCCGGTCGTACGCGTGGGGTCGCCCGGAACGCCGGGGGCCGAGGGGGTGACCACGCGCCCGACGTCGACCTGGACGCTGCCGCCCTCGGCCAGCGCTCGCACCGCCGACTCCGGGTCCTTGAAGCGAAGCCCGAACGATCGCCCGAAGTCGTTACCGGTGCCCGAGGGAAGCACGCCGAAGCGCACATCGGAGCGCCCTGCGGACACGATGCGGTCCGCGACGTGGCTCCAGGTGCCGTCGCCCCCGACCGCCACGATCGTGTCGTAGCCTTCGTCGAGGGCTCGCTCGGCGAGCGAGAACTCGTCGCCCGCGCGCTCGGTTACGCCGTGCGCGTAGCCGGGCAGATACCGTTCGAGCAGCGCGCGGTAGCGGGCGATCCGACGGCGTCCGCTGCCCCGCCCCGAGGCGGGATTGAAGACGACGAAGGTGCGCCCGGCTGCGTTCAGATGCTCTCCATCTCCTCGAAGGTCTGCACGCCGGCCCGGTACCATTCCTCGCGGAACGGATAACTCGAGGTCTCCTCCGGCGTCAGCCCCGCGGTGATCGGGTGCGGGTGGAGCACCAGCTCGCCGGCCTCTTCGTCGTGCTCGGAGTGCGGGCCGTCCATGTAGATATTGACCTTGAAGCGGTCGTCGCCCTCGACGGTGAAGCAGTGGTACGGGTTCACCGCGCGGTGGAACTCGTGCTGCGTCACCGTCATCTCGAGCACCGGCGCGCCGTCGTCGCTCACCTCGAGCCGCATCTGCCCGTCGGTCTCCTCGAACGAGAAATCGACGTCCTTCATGTAGTGGGGCAGGTGCCAGCGCTCGATGGCGTGGGCGCGTGACTCGGCCGTGCTCGTGGCCACCATGAACGGAAAGAACGCGGCCTTGGGCAGCGGCTTGCCCGGCTCGACGCGGGGCGGCGTGATCACCGCGAGCACCAGCTCGTCGTAGGCGCCCACTTCGCTTTCCGTGAACTGGAAGGCGAGAATCGCGAGCACGCTCCGCGTGTGCTGTTTCTCGAGTGGCTCGAGGTGGGCGGGAAGGAGCGCCCGCGCATCGGCGGTGCTCATCTCGAAGAACGCTCCGACGCAGTTCTCGAAGCCGTATTTCGTCAGGACCATGATGCTCGCGTCCGGCTCGTGCCGGGTCAGGAGATGATGCCGTTCTTGCGAAGCACGCCGACGATGATGTCGGCGCCCTCGGCCAGCTCCTCACGCGAGTGCGCGGCCGAGATCGACATGCGGAAGCGCGACTTGTGCTTGCCCACGGCAGGGTACTTCACCGGGTTGATGAAGACGCCGCCCTCGAGCAGCTGTTCGCCGAGCTCGAAGATGAGCGCGTCGTTGCGGACCATGATGGGGATCACCTGCGAGGTCGAATCGCCGATGTCGACGCCTTCGGCGCGGAGCAGGTCCTGCATGAACTCCACATTGCTCCAGAGCTTCGTGCGCAGCTCGGGCTCACGGTGCGCGAGCTCGAGCGCCTCGATCAGCCCCGCCACCACCGTCGGCGCGAGCGCGCACGAGAAGAAGCGCGAGCGCGAGAACCCCCGCAGGTAGTCGATGAGGGCGCGCGAGCCGGCCACGAAGCCGCCCTGCCCGCCCAGGCTCTTCGAGAAGGTGCCGATGTGAATGTCGACGGCGTCGTCGAGGCCGAAGTGCTCGGCCACGCCGCGGCCGTTCTCGCCGTAGACGAAGGTCGAGTGCGCTTCGTCGATGAGCAGGCGCGCGTCGTGCTTCCTGCACACCTCGACGATCTCGGGCAGCGGGCAGATGTCGCCGTCCATCGAGTACACGCCCTCGACGATGACCAGCTTCTTGCCCTCGAAGCCGCCGAGCTTGCGGTCGAGGTCGTCGGCCCGGTTGTGCCGGAAGAACCGGCTCTTGGCCTTCGAGAGAATCATGCCGTCGACGATCGAGGCGTGCGCGTACTGGTCGGCCACGATCAGGTCGCCCGAGCGCATGAGCCCGGCGATCACCCCGACGTTGGCGCTGTAGCCCGTCGGGAAGATCATCGCCGCCTCTTTGGCCTTGAAGCGCGCGACGCCCTCGGCGAGCTGCCGGTGCAGCTCGGTCGTGCCCGACAGAATCGGCGAGCCCGACGACCCGCCCCCGTAGAGGTCCACGGCCCGCTTGATGGCGTCCTTGACCTCGTCGCGGTACGAAAGGCCGAGGTAGTTGTACGACGCGAAGTTGATCAGCCCCTCGCGTACGTCGCCCGTGCGGGTGTCTTCGACGGCGACCCGGGTCGAGGGCGCCGAGTGCAGGGGCATCTCGTACTGGTAGTAGCCGCGCGGATGCACCTGCCGCCACCACGCCTCGAACGGGTCGAGCAGCGCGAAGGCATCGTCACCGGCGCCGAAATAGAAGTTCGTGTAGTCGTAGTCGAGGGGGTCGACCTCGGCGGAGGGTACCCCCCGGGCGGCCTCACCGATACGATTCCGGGGCGGCGGAGCGTGGCCGCCAGGCGTGGAGCTGTCCACGGTAGGGGCGGTGGTTCGGGTTGGATCGTGATCAGCCATAGGACTTCGGAGATTCCCTTTTGACGATTCGCGGGACCCTCACGGTCGGGGCGGTGGGCTTCGGCCTCGCCGTGTCCGATCTGATCCAGCGTACATTGATTGCCGGGTCGGCCCGACTGCTGCCGTCGCGCCGACACCGAATTCTGGCCGCGTGGCAACAGGCCATGGCGCGGCTCGTTCTGGGACTGTCGAGCGTGATCGGTGGCGCCCGCTTCGGAGCGATTCCCTCGCTCCCGGCGCGACCGGGCGTGCTCGTGCTCATGAACCACCAGTCCCTGCTCGACATTCCGCTGGTCGTGCGCGCCCTCGGTGACAGCTATCCGCGTATCGTCACCAGGGAGCGCTATGCCCGCGGCAAGCCACTAATCTCGCACATGGTTCGCCTCTATCAATACCCCACGGTACGTCCGGGGGCAACCGTGCGAGGGCAGGTCGAGGCGCTGCGCGAGACCGCCGCGGAGAGCCCCGTGCCGGTCGTGATCTTTCCCGAGGGCACGCGCACGAAGGACGGCGAGATCGGCTCGTTCAAGCGCGCGGGGCTGCAGGCCCTGCTCGCGTCGCGAGCCTGGGAAGTCTGGGTCGTGGTGGCCGACGGCACCTGGCAGTCGGCGCGCCTGGTCGATTTCGTCGACAACGTCTCGACGATTCGCGCGCGCATGGCCACGCTGGGCCCCTTCGAGTGGGCCGACCCCGCCGAGGACCCGTCGGACTTCATCGCCGAGATGCGGGCGCGCATGGTCGAGGCGCTCGACGAGCTCCGCCGGGGCGCCGCCGCGTGAGCGAGCCTCGCCGCGGAACCGGGCCCCTCATGGCCGAGTCGCCCCCCGAGACCGGCGCGATGATCGCGCCGCTCGTGGCGGCCGGGGGCGGCGCGGTGTCGGCGGTGCTGCTCTTCGGGTCGCGGCTCGTGCAGGCCGCGCCCGACCGCCACAGCGCGTGGGACCTGGTGGTGATCGTCGACGACTACGGGGCGTTCCATCGCGCACTCGTGAGCGCGGGCCACCATCGCCGTCCCGCCTGGCTGCTCTCGGCGCTGGCGAAGGTGCTGGCGCCGAACATCACTGCCTTCGATCCGGGCGGGGGGCTTCCGCTGGCCAAGTGCGCGATCGTGTCCGGCGCCCACTTCGAACGCGCGCTCGGCCCCCGCGCGCCTGACCACTTCCTCAAGGGGCGCATGGTGCAGAAGGTGGCGCTCGCGTGGCGCCGCGACGCCGCCGCCGAGGAGCGGGTGCTGGCGGCGCTCGAGACCGCCCGCCGCGACGTGCTCCGCTGGGCCGGGCCCTACCTCGACGCCGGTCCCATATCTGCGGCGGAGCTCGCGCGCCGCATGCTCGAGGTGTCGTACGGCGGCGAGGTGCGCCCGGAGAGCTCGGACCGGGTGCGTCAGGTCTTCGAGGCGCAGCGGGACTTCCTCGACGCCTGCTACGACGACGTGCTCGGGTGGGCGAGCGGCGAGGGCGTCGTCCGGCGGCTGGGCGGCGGGCGCTTCCAGCTCGCGGATCCCCCGAACGCCGCGGCACGCAGGGCCATGGAACGCTACTTCCTGCGCTCGAAGGCGCGGGCGACGCTGCGCTGGCTCAAGCACGTGCTGACCTTCAACGACTGGCTCACCTACATTCAGCGCAAGGTGGAGCGGCGTACCGGCATGCAGATCGAGATCGGCCCGTGGGAGCGGCGGCTGCCCTTCCTGCTGCTCTGGCCCAAGGTGGTGCGCGTGCTTCGGCACCGCGACGGCGCGCGCGGGACCGCCGCCCCCGACCTTTCCGCCCCCGACCCTTCCGCAGAGATCGAACGATGAGGTCCGACCTGGCGGCGCTGCTCGCCATCGTGGCGTTCGCGCTTGCGAGCATGCCCTTCTATGCCGCCACCGCGCGGCGGCGTGGGCCCGACCCCCTCGAGTCGTCGACGCGCGGGGGATTCGTGCTCGGGTCGTTCGTGCGCGAGTGGTTCTACTGGTTCATCGGTCCGATCGAGCGCGCGGCGCTGACGCTCGGCCTGAGCCCGCTCGTCTTCAACGTGCTGGGCGCGCTCTCGGGCGTGGTCGCGGGGTGGTTCTTCGCGGGCGGCGCGATGGTGGCCGGCGGGTGGGCGGTCTTCGCCGGGGGCGCCGCCGACGTGCTCGACGGCCGCATCGCGCGGGCGCGTTCGATGGCCAGCCCACGGGGCGCCTTCATCGATTCGACCCTCGACCGCTACGCCGAAGTCGGCGCCTTCGTCGGGCTCGCCCTCTGGTTCCGGGGCGACGCGCTCTGGCTGCTGGCCGCGGTCGTGGGGCTCGGCGGGTCGCTGCTGGTGAGCTACGCCCGCGCCCGTGGCGAGAGCGTCGGCGTGCTGTGCACGGCGGGGGTGCTCCAGCGCGCCGAGCGCCTGTTGCTGCTGGGCTTCGGGGGGATCCTCGATCCGGCGGTGTCGGCCTGGCTGGGGCGCGAGGCGCCGGGCGCGTTGCTCGGGCCCGTGCTCGCGGTGATCGCGGTCGGCACCTTGCTGACCTCGCTCTACCGGGTGGTGTGGATCGCCCGGCGGCTGGAGTGAACGCGTCGCTCGCGTAGCGCATCGCCGCGAGGAGAGGTTCGTGCCCTGGCACGGAGCGTGCTAAAATGGAGGGGCTCCGTTCACGGCGACCGAAACACCTGGAGGCCTCCATGTGGAAGAAGGACGAAGCGACGCAGACCGGACCCGACACGCCCCGGCCCGACGCGGCCATCGCCCGAGGCGAACCGACGCCGACGTCGAGCCGTTCCGGGCGGTCGCCCGCGACGATCGGCCGCTCGATCACCATCAAGGGTGAGGTGAGCGGCGACGAAGACCTCCTGATCGAAGGCCGCGTCGACGGGTCCGTGAACCTCGGCCAGCACAGCGTGACGGTCGGCCCCGACGGCAAGGTCAAGGCCAACATCACCGGCCGCGTGGTCACGGTCGAAGGCACGGTCGAGGGCGACCTGGTGGCCGAGGAGCGCGTGGTGCTTCGCAGCACAGCCAACGTGCAGGGCGACCTCACGGCCCCCCGCGTGGTGCTCGAAGACGGCGCGAACTTCCGCGGCGGCGTCGACATGAGCGGAAGCGACCAGGGGCGTCGGCGGTCTCAGCCCGCGGCGTCGAATCGCGCCTCGACCCAGCCGTCCTCGTCCACATCGTCGTCTTCCGCATCGAGCGCGGGCGCCGGCGGATCGTCGTCCGACACCAAGGCCGAAGAGGCGACCAGCAAGGCCAGCGGGGCGAGAAGCTAAGTGGACTGGCTCCGCCGCTTCGGCGGGGCCCCGCCCGCCGAACCGTCGGCCGACGACGCCGACGCTCCGCCTCCCGAGCCGGTCTCCAGGGCCGCGCCCGGCATCGCCGCGCTCTTCGACGGCGTGGCCGAGGGCGGAGGCCGCACGTTGTTGGACCTGGGCATGGCCTCGTCGGCCAACCTCGCCGCCTACGGGCGCTACGCCGACCGCGTGCGTTTCGCCGGAGTGATCGGCGGGCCGCCGCCCGGCGAGGGCTGGGTGAAGCGCCTCGAGGCGGTGCCCTCGTTTCTGGAACGTCCGTACGACCTCGCGGTGGCGTGGAACCTCTTCGACTTCGTGCCGAAGGGGGATCGTCGCCTCGTTGTGGACCACCTGGTACGAATCACCGCACCGGGGGCACGGCTCTACCTGGTGGTGGACATGTCGGGCGAGGGCTCGGTCGAACCCACCCGCTACACGCTGCTCGAGGGCGGACGCCTGGCGACCGAGCCGGTGGGCGCGGCAGTGCCCGCGGCGCCGGCCCTGCTCCCGGCCGAGGTCGAGCGGCTGCTGGACCCCTTCCGTGTCGCGCACGCCTTCACGCTCCGGTCGGGGCAGCGCGAGTACATGGCGGTCCGGCGCGGCTGACC
>CBFGQV010000095.1:0-8834 GCA_965651045.1 uncultured bacterium | reverse complement strand
TCGCCGTGTCGCCCGGCGCCTCCGGCGCCTGGACGTCGGTAGCCTCGGCGGTCGCCGGCGCGCTGTCGTCGGTCGCCTCGAGCCCCGGAAAGGCCGGCTCACGCGCCGTTTCCGCGGCCGTCGTGTCGGCGGGGGCCTCCACCGGGGGCGGCACGGGTGGGAACAACAGGTTGGTTCCCACCAGAACCAGGAGCATCAGGCTGATCGCCAGAAGAAAGCGTACTTCCGTTCTCATGGTGTCGTCCTGTCAGGGCCGGGCTCGAGGGCTTCGGGCCCCCGCGGCGCAGGAGGCACGGGGTCGTACCCGTGGCCTCCCCAGGGATGGCATCTCGAAAGGCGCCGGAGGGTGAGCCAGCTTCCACGAAGCGCGCCGTGTCTCTCCAGCGCCTCGACGGCGTACGCCGAGCAGCTCGGCGTGTAGCGGCAGCTCGCGGGCAGGAGCGGAGAGAGCCCGACCTGGTAGGCCCGCACCAGCAGGATCAAGGCGTGCCGGACCACGTGGCCTCCACCAGCTGCACGAGCTCGCTTCGCAGCGTCTCGTAGGGCGCGCCGTACGCCTCGGGTCGCGCACGCACCAGCAGATCGACCGCGTGCCCGCCGCGCACGAGACGCGGCAGCACCTCGGTGCGGCCGATCTCGCGCAGTCGCCGGCGCAGCCGGTTGCGGTCCACGATCCTCTTCCGGTGCTTGGGCACCACCACCCCCAGACGGGCATGCAAAACGGGGGAAGCCGCGAAGAAGACGTCCAGGTGGGCCGTCCTCTTCCGCTTCCCCCGTGCGTGCAGGGCGCGGATCTCCCGCGCGCTGCGGATCCGGCTCGAAGGGGGGAACCGAAACCCGCCCGGCCCGCCCCGATCCGGCGACTTCGCCTCGGGGCCAGCCGCGCTCATGACCCCTACTTCGAGCCGATCCTCACCGTCAGGCGCGCGCGTCCGCGCCGCCGCCGTGCGTTGAGCACCTTGCGGCCGCCCTTGGTCTTCATGCGGGCACGGAAGCCGTGCTTGTTGACGCGCTTCCGATTCCGAGGCCGATAGGTGGGCTTCATGGGGTACCGTCCCTTCGAGGTCCAGATGTCTCACGAGTTGAGCAGGAAAAGCTAGAAAGATCGGCCCGTCCGAGTCAACCCCGCCCGCGCGAGTGGGGTGGCGCGCCGCGAATCCCCCGAACACGGGCCGAAATTGACTTTTCCACAGGCGCTTTCTAGCTTCGCCATCCCTCGCCTCCGAGGGGCCTTCCCAAAGCCGATCCGATCCCCCTCCATCCGCCTCGTTCCGGGCGGAATTGAGGCCTTGCCGTCGATGGAGTTCACCGCGTCCGAACTCTGGTCTCGAATTCTCGAGACCATTCGCCCGGGGCTTCCCGAGCAGAGTTTCAAGACGTGGCTCTCGGGCAGCCGTGCGGTGGCGCTCACCGAGTCGCAGCTCGACGTCGAGGCGCCGAGCGAGTTCCACGTCGAGTGGATCGAGGACAAGTTCCGTCCGGTCCTCACCGACCTCGCCCAACGCATCGTCGGCCGGCCGCTGACCCTGACGTTTCGCGTAGGCCCGGGGGCCGCTCCGGTCTTTCCGAGTGTCGAGGTCGCGGCGCCGCAGCCCTCGGGCTCGCCGTCCGCCGACGGGGGCCGCTCCGGTTCCGCGCACGCGCCCACGCGCAGTGCCCCGCGCCCGCTGTTGAACGAGCGTTACACCTTCGAACGCTTCGTGGTGGGGCACAACAATCAACTCGCCGCCGCGGCGTGCCACGCGGTCGCCGAGAAACCGGCGCGCATGTACAACCCGCTCTTTCTCTACGGCGGCGTCGGTCTCGGCAAGACGCACCTCATGCACGCGATCGGAAACCACATCGTGGAGACCGATTCCGAGAAGCGGGTGTCGTACGTGTCCACCGAGCAGTTCATGAACGAGCTGGTGAACGCGATCCAGGAGGGCACCACGTCGGAGTTCCGGCGGCGCTACCGGCAGATGGACCTGCTTCTCGTCGACGACGTTCATTTCCTGGAGAACAAGGAGCGCACGCAGGAGGAGTTCTTCCACACCTTCAACGCGCTCTACGACGCCCAGAAACAGATCATTCTCACGAGCGACCGACCCCCGAAGGAGATTCCCGGGCTCGAAGACCGACTCGTGAGCCGCTTCGAATGGGGCCTCGTCTGCGACCTCAAGCCGCCGGACTACGAGACCCGCGTCGCGATTCTCAGGAAGAAGGCGTCGGACGATCGCCTGACCCTCGACGACGAGGTCATCGACTTCATCGCGCGCTCGTGCACCGCCTCGGTGCGTGAACTCGAGGGCGCGATCATCAAGCTCCTGGCCTACTCGTCGCTCACCAACCAGGAAATCACCGTTTCGCTCGCGCGTACGGCACTGAGCGGCATGATTCGCGATGGCGGCGACCCGCCGGGCGCGCCTCCACGTCTCACTCCCGAGCAGGTGCGCGAGGTCGTGGCACGTCGCTGGGGGGTCAAGCCCGAGGCGCTGGCCTCGAAGCGGCGCACCAAGAACCTGACCGTGCCGCGACAGGTCGCGATGTTCCTGATTCGCGAGTTGCTCGAGACTCCGCTCGTGCAGATCGGCGAGGTGTTCGGCGGACGCGACCACTCCACGGTCATCCACTCGATTCGCAAGGTCGAGGAGCAGATGGGCGAAGACGAGGAGTTCCAGGGCCAGGTGAGCGCGGCCCGAAGCGAGCTCTCCGGTGCGGTCGAGAGTGTACGCGCCTGATGTGGACGGAATGCGGAAAACCGGCCAGTTTTCCGCAGCCCCCGGGCGTGGCGTGGTCTTTTCCACGCGCGGGCCGAATCGTCCACCGTGAGTCCACAGCCCGACGAACCCCCGAAACGCCGCTGGGCCTCGCGCCGGGCACCACCTTCGGCACCCTGTCTTCCACAGATCCACACCCTCTACTACTACGAAGTTTCTTTTCTAAGAGAGACAACAGAGATTAGGGACCTGTGGAGACGTTGACCGAATCGAACGAACCGATCCTCACCTACGCCCCCCGCACGGAGTAGAGGCTCCATGAGATTCACCATCACCCGCCAGAACCTTCATCAGGGTCTCGCAGCCGTTTCGTCGAGCATTCCGAGCAAGACGACGCTGCCGGTCCTCTCGAACATTCTCTTCGAGACGACCGACGACGGGGTCTGGATGAGCGGGACGGATCTCGACGTCTCCGTGCGCGTCAAGGTGCCGGCCGAGGTCCAGGAGGCCGGCAGTCTGACGGCGCCCGGCAAGAAGCTGCAGGAGATCACCCGGGAGCTTCCCGACCAGCCGGTCGAGATTTCGACCAGAGGCGACCAGATCGAGCTGTCGTGCGGTCGGAGCCGCTTCAAGCTGAACGGGCTTCCGGCCGACGAGTTCCCCTCGCTTCCGGGGGTGGATTTCGAGGCGGCCGTCTCGATCTCGGGAGCGGACCTGCAGAACCTCATTCACCACACCGCGTTCGCGGTCTCGACCGAAGAGAGCCGGCCGATTCTGAACGGTGTGCTCTGGGAGCTCCGCGATGGGTCGATGCGCATGGTCGCGACCAACGGGCACCGCCTGGCTCGCATGGGGGTCGCCACCGGGCCGAGCGACATCACGAGCACCGACTTCATCGTGCCACCGGCCGCGCTGCAGCAGGTGCAGCGCCTCTTCGACGACGACGACCGCATCGATGTGGCGTGGGACCGGACCGGCGACGGTGGGGCGCGCAAGAACCACCTCGGCTTCCGCTCGGGGTCGACCGAAGTCTACACGCGCCTCATCGAGGGCTCGTATCCGAACTACGAGCAGGTGATTCCCAAGGACAACGACAAGAACGCGATCGTCGGCCGGAAGGCGCTCGAGTCCGCGGTGCGCCGCATGGCGGTCGTGGCCAGCGACCAGACCCACCGCATTCGCATGGCGCTCGAGCCCGACAAGGTGCACCTCAACGTGCTCACCCCCGACCTGGGCGAGGGCCACGACGAGCTCGAGCTCTCGTTCGACGGCGACAGTTTGGAGATCGGCTTCAACGCCAACTACCTGCTCGAGGTGCTCCGCTACATGCCGACCGACGAGGTCAAGATGACCTTCAAGGCGCCCGAGCGGGCCGCCACGATCGAGCCGGTGCCCGCCGACGGCGAGACCATGGACTACCTCTGCCTGGTCATGCCCCTGCGGCTTCTCGACTGAAGCGTCGCCCGAACGGCGGTCGGGCGGCCGGTTTCAGGGGGATTCGCGGGCGGCGTCGCCCCCGGCGCGGGCGGCTTCGAGCAGCTCGGCGCCGGTGAACGCGGCCAGGACCGGGTAGCCCGCGGTCTCGAGGCGCGAGCGAGCGCCCTCTTCGCGGTCGACGACGGTGAGCACGGCGGCGACCCGGCACCCGTGCGCCTCGACGGCGGCGATCGCGTCGAGTGCGCTGCCGCCGGTCGTCATCGAGTCTTCGACGACCACGCAGGTAGCGCCGCTCGGCAGCCCGCCCTCGATGCGCTGGCCGGTGCCATGCTCCTTGGGCTTCTTACGCACCGAGAAGGCGTCGATCGGCCGCCCCCGCTCCCAGCTTTCGCGGGCGATCGCGTAGGCGACGGGGTCGGCGCCCATCGTGAGCCCACCCACGTGGGTCACGTCGAGGCCGCTGGCGTCGAGCAGATCGGAGCATACCTTGCCTGTGAGGAACTGCCCCTCGGCCGACATCGTCGTCCGTCGGGCATCGACGTAGTAGGACGAACGCGCCCCGCTCGCGAGGGTAAAGTCTCCGAGGCGCACCGAGCGCTCGACCAGGAGCGCGCGCAGACGATCACGTGGATTCATGCCGCATGCTCCCCCGTGGGGGCGCCGGCGTCAAGGGCAGGCCGAGGTGCACCGAACGCGAACCATGACGAGCGAGGGGCGGTCGCTCCCGGCCGGGAGCCGGCGCGGCGGGAGGCGCGTGCGCGACCGCCGCACCGGCGCGGGGCTCGTGGCGGCGCTCGCCCTCGTCGCCCTCTCCGGCTGCAGCGACAACGGCGCGGGACCCGCCGAGTCCCTCCGTTTCGGCCAGGTCGGGTCCGCCCGCATCGTGCTCACGACCCCGCTCGCGCTCGGAGCGGGCGCGCTGACCCAGGAGATCGTGTGGCAGTCCGACGGCGTCTGGGAGCTGCGTGAGAGCGTTTCCTACCAGGGCCAGGAGGGCGACTCCGACGTACGCCACATTCGGGGCAACGTCGAGGTCTCGGCGGGCATCTACGCCGAGTGGATCAACCAGGTCAACGAAGCGCCGGGTCTGCGCCTCTTCGTCGAGGCCCTCGACCCCTTTCTCGACCCTGTCTGCACCGACCTGCAATCGCGCCTCTCGCTGACGATCGTCGATCATGGCCGGGGCGAGGAGCGCTCCTGGACGAGGTGCACCCCCGGGCCGTTGCGCTCGATCACCCCCGTGGGCTCGGGCCCGGATGCCGCGGCCGGGCGGGTCGCGAACGCCGCGCTGCTGCTGCGCGACTACACGGTCGGCGACGCCTTCGTCTCGGCCTACGCCGGCACGGTGCCCTTCGCGACCATCGATCGAGGCGACGATTCGGCCGCCGGGCTCGTCGGGCCCCTGGTCATCGGCGATCAGGCGTCGTGGACGAGCTTCTGGTCCGAGCACGCGCGCAGTCAGGGCCCACCGCCGACCGTGGACTTCGAACGTGATCTGGTGCTGGTCGGGGCGGTCGGCGAACGTCAGGAGGCGGGCGAGACGGTGCACGTGCGCCAGGTGCTCGCGGTGGCGAGCGGCACGGTGGTCGTGCTCCAGGAGCGGGTCCCCGGCGACTTCTGTTCGCCGGCCGAGCGCCCGCACGTGCCCTTCCACATCGTGCGCCTGCCGCGCGTGCCCGAACCCGTGACCTACGCCGAGGTGGGCGTGGTTCGGGTGCCCTGCGGGTGAGCCGCTGACGTGTCGATCCGCCGTCAATTCGTACTCGCACTCGCCGGGTTCGCGGTCCTTCTCGGCGTAGCCTTCGCGCTGCTCGCGCGCAGCATCTCGTCGGCCGCGCTGGAGGCGGAGCTCGACCGGCGGCTTCTGTGGGCCGCCGGCTCCACGGTCGCGGCCGGGGCCTTTCAGACGGGGGTCGCGACGAGCTTTCAGCCGGGCGACGAGAGCGGGAGATTCTGGCAGGCGTACCAGGCGCGCCTCGACTCGCTCATCTCGCGCGGCTATGTCTCGGGCGCCTGGATCTTCAACGGCGTCGAGAAGGAAGCGCTCGTCACCGCCGAGCCGGCCGACTCGATCCCGATCGGCACGCCGCTCCGATTCCTCGAGCCCTACGACGCGCACATTCGCCTGGCGCTGCGCGACGGCAACGCGACCAGCGACATCTTCTCGCTCGAGGGCCGGCGCTTCAAGTACGGGTTCGTGCGCATGCAGGACGCGGGCTCGGTCGCCGTGCTCGGGGTGCTCATGCCCGCGGACTTTCTCGTGCCTCTCAGTCACCTGAGCCGTTCACTGCTGTTGGGATCCGCGGTCGCGGTCCTGCTCGCGGTCGGCCTCGGCACCGCCCTCGCCGCCGGCATCGCCCGCCCCGTGGAGCAGCTCGCCCGCGCGGCCATCCGGATCCAGCGCGGCCGCCTCGACCGGCAGGTCTCACTGGACCGTCGCGACGAACTCGGCAGGCTGGCGCAGGCGATGGAGCGCATGCGCAACGGCATCATGGAGCGAGACGAGCAGCTCCGTCTCATGCTGGCCCAGGTGGCGCATGAAATACGCAACCCGCTCGGGGGGCTCGAGCTCTTCGCCACCGCGGCCGCCGAAACCGACGACGGCGACGAGCGCCGCCGGCACATGCGCCGGGTCCGCTCAGAGGTCGCCGCGCTGAATCGAATCATCGACGATTTCCTCACCTTCGCGCGCCCCTTCCGAACCGACCCGGAGCCGACCGACCTGAGGGGAGCGCTCGAAGCCGCCGCATCGCTCGTGCGCGGAGAAATCGAACGCGACGGTGGACGACTGGCGGTGGAGCTGCCCGATCACGCCCTGATGGCGCGCGCCGAACCGGACCAGGTCAAGCGCGCGGTCCTGAACCTGCTGCGAAACGCCGCGCAGGTCTCCGACCGCGTGTACCTTCGGGCCTCGCTCGAACGGGGCGAGGTCCAGGTCACGGTCGCCGACGACGGGCCCGGGGTGCCGATCGCCGAGCGCGAGCGCATCTTCGACCCCTTCGTGACCGACAAGGAACAGGGTGCGGGCCTCGGCCTCGCGATCGTGCGCAAGGTCGCCGAGGCCCACGGGGGCCGGGTCGAGGTGGGCGACGCGACGGACGGCGGCGTTGGGACGGGCGCGGAGTTCCGCGTATATTTCAGAGGAATGGAAGACTTCGACGCAGCGTGAGCCCGCCATGGCACAGGTCCTGATCATCGACGACCACGACAGCATGCGCGAGGGGCTTGAGCTCCTGCTGCGACGCCGTGGCCACCGCACGCTCTCCGCCGGCGGTGGCAAGGAGGGGCTGCAGCTCCTCGGCGAACACGGCGCCGACCTCGTCATCACCGACCTCAAGATGGCGCGGGTCGACGGTATCGAGGTGCTCCGCAAGGTGAAGGACCACGCGCCGGACACCGAGGTGTTGGTGATCACCGGGTACGGCACGATCGAGACGGCCGTCGAGGCCATGAAGCTCGGAGCGGCCGACTTTCTCACCAAGCCCTTCTCGTCGGAGGAGTTCGCGGTCAAGGTCGACCGGCTGCTCACCCAGCGCGAAGAGCGCGCCCAATTGCGCCGCGAGAACCGCGAGCTGCGCGTCGAGAACACCTGGCTCCGCGAAGAGGCCGACGCCCGCTACGGCGCGATCGTGGGTGAGTCGGAACCCATGCAGCAGGTGTTCCGCCTGATCGACCGGGTGGCGCGGAGCGAGTCGACGGTCATGGTCTACGGCGAGTCCGGCACCGGCAAGGAGCTCGTCGCACGCGCCATTCACGCGTCCAGCGCCCGCGCCACGGGCCCATTCGTACGGGTGAACTGCGGTGCCCTCGCCGAGGGGCTCCTGGATTCCGAGCTCTTCGGGCACGAGAAGGGCGCCTTCACGGGGGCCGAGCGAAAGCGGCGCGGCCGCTTCGAGCTGGCCGATGGGGGCACCCTCTTTCTCGACGAGATCTCGACCGTCTCGCCCGCGACCCAGGTCCGCCTGCTGCGCGTGCTCCAGGAGCGGGAGCTCGAACGGGTCGGCGGCGAGGAGACGATCCCCGTCGACGTCCGCATCATCGCGGCGACCAACACGCCCCCCGATGCGCTCCTGGGCGCCGACGGCTTTCGCGAGGACCTCTACTACCGACTGCACGTCGTGCCCCTCGTGCTGCCCCCGTTGCGTGAGCGCTGCGACGACATTCCGGTGCTCGTGGCGCACTTCATCGACAAGTTGCGCGCGCGCACCCGCTCCGAAGTCCGCTCGGTCGATGCCGGAGCCCTCGAGCGGCTTCAGGGGTACAATTGGCCAGGCAACGTGCGCGAACTCGAGAACGTGATCGAGCGCGCGCTCGTGCTCGCCGAGGGAGACACGCTGCGCGCGTCCGACCTTCCGGCCTTCGGCGGCAACGGTGTCATGGCCGCGGTGAGTCCCGACGAGGTGGGATTCCCGGAGGGCGGCCTCGACCTGAATCAGGCCATGGAAAGCCTCGAGGAGCGCCTGCTCCGGCGGGCGCTGGAGCAGTCCGGCGGCGTCAAGGCCGAGGCCGCGCGGCTGCTGGGTCTCAAGGCGAGCGCGCTCTACTACAAGCTCGAGAAGTACGGCATCGAACCATGAATCCGACACGGGCCAGACGGCGCACGCCTCGCGCGACGCGCGGGGCCGTACGAGCGCCGGGGGGACTCCTCCTCCCGGCGCTCGCCGTCCTGTGCCTGGGCGGCGGGCTCGCGCCCGTGCC
>CBFGQV010000094.1:0-8845 GCA_965651045.1 uncultured bacterium | reverse complement strand
CGTGCATGTCGAAGCCCGCCTCTTCGAGCTCGTGGGCCCGCTTCACGTCGTCTTCGCTCACCACCTGGCCATCGAAGAGGTGGATCGCACGGTCCGCCACGTCCGCGTAGCGCGGGTCGTGCGTCACCATGCAGATCGTCGCACCCTCGTCGTGAAGCTCCCTGAGCAGGTCCATCACCGCGTTGCCGTTCTTCGAGTCCAGGTTACCCGTCGGCTCGTCCGCCAGCAGAATCAACGGCTTGCCCACGATCGCCCGCGCCACCGCCACCCGCTGCTGCTGACCGCCCGACAGCTGGCTCGGATAGTGCCCCATCCGGTGCGCCATGCCCACACGCTCCAGCGCCGCCTGTACCCGCTCCTTCCGCTCCGAACCCGGCATGCCACGGTACGTCAGCGGCAGCTCCACGTTCTCGTACACCGTCAGGTCGCCGATCAGGTTGAACGCCTGGAAGATGAACCCGATCGCCTGGTTGCGGATCTTCGCCCGCTGCCCCGCGCTCAGGTTCTCCACCGGCTCCGAATCCAGCAGGTACTTGCCCCCCGTCGGGCTGTCCAACAGCCCCAGAATCGACAGCAACGTCGTCTTCCCGCACCCCGACGGGCCCGCGATCGACACGAACTCCCCGCTCTGGATGTCCAGGTTGATCCCGCTCAGCGCGTGCGTCTCCACCTCTTCCGTGTAGAACACCTTCGACAGCTCGTTCAGGTGGATCAGCGAATGCCCCTTCTCCGTCATCTTCGTCCTCCGTGGCAGTCTGGTGGCCGCGCCCGGGTGGTTCCGGCGGCGCGCTCGGGTCGCGGGAGCCTCATTGCCCCTCGCGGGTGGTGGTGTATGCGGACGCTATCGCAAACGGACGCGGTCGAACCCGTCCCAGTCCGACATGTCGGAGAGAATCACGATGTCGCCCTCCTGGAGCCCTTCACGAATCTCGATGTCGTTGACCGAGGTCTGCCCGATCAGGACGCGCACGCGCTCGGCGTACTCTCCGTCGGGGGTCACACGGAAGAGGCTGATCTGCTGGTTGGCCTGGCCGAAGCTCGGACGCCCCACGTAGAGCACATCGTCCAGCCGCTCGATCACGACGTTGCCGTCGACGCTGAGGTCGGGGCGCGCGCTCGCAGGCAGGTCGTCGGGCAACCGCACGTCGATCGTGACCGAGCCCTGACGCACGGCAGGATCGATGCGCGATACGCGGCCCTCGATCGTGTCGGTACGCGTGTCCACGAGCGCCACCTGACCGACGATGATCTCCTGCGCCTGGGTCTGGGGGATTCGCACCTCGGCTTTGAGCCGGCCCGGCACGACGATGCGCGCGAGCTGCTGGCCCGAGTTCACGTACTGCCCCTCCTGCAGGGGGATCTCGAGCGGCGACAAGATGCCCCCGTTCGGTGCGCGCACGATGAGCGAGGCGAGCCGGTCCTGGTTGAAGGCGACCTGCTCTTCGAGGCGTTCGACCTGCAACGCCTGGGCATCGAGCTGTTCCTGCGCCGTGCCCTCCATGACCTCGAGGCGCTGCTCTTCGAGATCGACGCGCGTGCGGAGCTCGTTCATCAACTCCTCGCTGCGTTCGAGCTCGGCCCGGGCCACGAGATCGGGGTCGGTGTCGAAGAGGCGCTTGTTGGTCAGGTAGGTGCGCTCGGCGTCGGCGAACTGCGTGCGCAGGGTGGCCACCTGGCCGCGCTGCTGCAGGCGCTGGGTTTCCAGGTTCGCGCGAAGCTGCATGAGCGCCGACTGGGCCTGCGAGAGCTGCGTCTGCGCCTGGAGCAGCTGCATGTTCACGTCGGGGTTCGACATCTCGAGAATGACGTCGCCGGCCTGCACCTCGGCCCCCGGCAGCAGCACGATCTGCTCGACGCGCCCGTTGGTCACAGCCGTGATGAGCCGCGCCTGCTCGGGCACGAGCGTGCCGGGGCCCCGGACCATGCGCACCATGGTGCCGCGCTGGACCGTGTCCATCCAGGCCACGGCCCGGTCGACCGTCGGTGCCGCCGAGGGAAGCTGCCGCACGCCGAGCGTGATGGCGATGAGCCCCACCACGACCGACGCGATGACGACGACGCGCTTGCGCTTCTTGGGCTTGGTGTCGCGAATGATATCCAAAGTGAACCTCGGTCTCGGCTACTGGTCGGAGTCGGGCCGCAGGGACCGCCCGGTGGCGGCCTCGAGCTGCACGAGGGACTGGTGGAAGGTGTACACCGCGTTGAGGTAGTCACGCTCCGCGGTCGAGAGCGACGTCTGCGCGTCCATCAACTCCAGGATCGAGGTGTTGCCGACCGCGTAGCGCTGCCGCGCCTGCGAAAGCTGTTGCTCGGACAGATCGCGGTTTCGGGTCTCGATCTCCACCTGCCGGTAGGCCGACTGGAGGTTGTCGAGCGCCTGAGTCACCGCGGTCCGGAGCCGGAGCTCTTCGGCGCGCGCCGCGTGCTGCGCGTCCTTCGAGGCGGCCACCGCCTGCTCGACCTGACGCTGACGCTGGAAACCCTGGAAGATGGGCAAGCTCACCGAAAGGTTGAGCGACATCGGGTTCTTGGTGAAATCGCTCGGGAAGCGGTCGTTCCTTGCGAGGGCGTCGAGGCTGTCCGCCTCGGTGAACACGAAGCGCGAACAGTCACGCGGATACCCCGGCAGCGGCGTCGTGAGCCCGGCCGAAATCGCGTTCATCTGCTGGCAGCTCGAGAGCGCGCCTTCCATGCCCTGCCGCGCGTCGTTCACGACATAGCCCCGGTTCAGCGCCTTGTTCGTGAACCCCTGCAGGCTCGTCGAGAGCCGGAACGAGGGCAGGTAGGAACTCCGCGCCTGCCGGACCTGGGCCGTGCTGGACACTTCCCGGGCGCGCAGCGCGCCGAGCGACGGATGGTTCTCGATCGCGTACGCGAGCAGCTCGTCGCGCTCGAAGGTCGGCTCGAAGATCGGAAACGCGCTCACGAGATCGACCTCGCCCTCGAGCGGAAGGCCGATCTGTTCCTGCAGCCGCAGCAACTCGAACCGGTACGCGCGTTCCGCCTGGAGCAGCGCCACCTCCGCCCGTCCGAGGTCGACCTCGGCCTGGCGGCCCTCGGTGCCCGCGGCCATGCCGGTCTCGACCCGGGTCTCGACGATGTGCAGGTTCTGGCCCGCACGGTCGAACTGGTCACGCGCCACATCGACCGCGTCTCGTGCGCGGAGCGCGGTCATGTACTGGAGCGTCACCTGCGACTCGAGGGTGAACTCGGCCGCGGCCACGCCCGCGGCGGTGGCCCGTTGCGCAGCGCGCGCGCTCGACACCCCGAACAGGTTGTTGGCGTTGAAGTTCCAGCCCAGCGAGAGCGAGTAGCCCGAACTGTACCAGTCGGTGCTCTGCGTGCCCAGGTCGACGGTGCCGAAGCGCTGGACGCCGGCCTCGGTGTATGAGGCCGACGCCGATGCCGAAGCGGTCGGCAGCAGGTTGCCGTACGCCTCGCGCACCTGCCAGTCGGCCGGTTCCTGGTCGTTCGCCTGCTGGAGGTAGGTCGGGCTGTAGCGCCGGGCCAGTTCCAGGGCCTCTTCCAGCGAGAGCGGACGCGCCTCCTGCGCCACGAGCGACGTGGCCGCGAGCGCCAGCAGAATCAACGCAGCCGCCAGTGGCGCGGCTCGTCCGCGTGCGTGGTCAGCCGCGCGTGTCATCACGGACCCGGTCCGGGTCCCGTGCGTCGTCTTCGTCATCGGTGTCCCGCGTTCTCGTTCGTCGTTGCGGGCACAGGTACCGATGGGCCCCACCCGGCTCCAGCCTCGCGGCCGGCCTCCTCGTCGTCGTCGTCCACCCGCGCCGGAGGGACCCAACGGGCCCTGCCCCTTCGCGCATTCCCCTACGGAAGGAATGTGCCAGGAGTGTCACGATGTCGTATCTCCTGCCCTTGCAACCGTTTGTCACGGGCGCGGCGCCCAGATTCGAGGAGCGCGAATGGGCGGGCGCGGGACGTGGCGTCCCATTATCGGACACTCGCGGCACGCGTGTTCGCGGGTGGAGCCGTCCGGGGTCTGGCTCAGCCGCGGGCCCCGCGGTACCCTGGTGCGAGTCGCGTACGCCCCCGCCCCGACCCCCTGCCCCATGCTTCCGATCCGAACGTACCCGGCCGCCGCACGGCGCGCCCGCGGCCTCAGGGTCGCCGCGACGAGCCTGATCGTCGTCGCGACGGCCTGCGATGCCCCCGCCCCCGTCGCGGACTACGACCTGGTCCTGGCCGGCGGACAGGTGCTCGACGGCACCGGCGCGCCGGCCTTCGTGGCGGACGTCGCCGTGCGTGGCGACCGCATCGCCGCGGTCGGTGAAGCGCTCGATACGGCGGGGGCTCGGATGATCGATGCGCGCGGGCTCATCGTCGCTCCCGGCTTCGTCGACCTGCACGCGCACCTCGACCCGCTGCTTCGCCTGCCGGGCGCCGAGACCCACGTGCGCCAGGGCGTCACCACCGCGCTCGGCGGGCCCGACGGGGGCAGCCCCTGGCCGATGGGCGAGCACCTCGCACGCGCGGAAAGCCTGCGCGTCGGCATGAACGTGGGGTTCCTGGTCGGCCACAACACCGTGCGGCGCGAGGTCATGGGGCTCGACGACCGGGCCCCCACCGACGACGAGCTCGACCGCATGCGCGCGATGGTCGCGACCGCGATGGGCGAGGGGGCGTTCGGCCTGAGCACCGGCCTCAAGTACCTGCCGGGCGCATTCAGCGGGGTCGACGAAGTGGTCGCGCTGGCGCAGGTGGCCGCAGACTCGGGCGGCATCTACACCTCGCACCTGCGCGAGGAAGGGCTCGGGCTTCTCGGGGGGGTGCAGGAAGCGCTCGACATCGGTCGTCGCGCGGCGATTCCCGTCGTCCTGACCCACCACAAGGTCGTGGGTCAGCCCATGTGGGGATCCTCCGCCACCACCCTCGCCATGGTCGATTCCGCGCGGGCCGCCGGCACCGATGCCATGATCGACCAGTATCCGTATACGGCCACCTACACGAGCATCTCGGTGCTCGTGCCCGCCTGGGCCATGGCGGGCGGCGATTCGGCGTTCCTCGCCCGCCTCGACGAGCCAGCTCTGCAGGACTCCATCATGCGCGGCATCGTCTACAACATCATCAACGACCGGGGCGGCAACGACCTCTCGCGCGTCCAGCTCGCGCGGGTCGAGTGGGACCCCTCGCTCGAAGGCGGCACGTTGCGGGACTGGGCCGCGCGCGAGGGGCTGCCTCCGACCCCGGAGACCGGCGCGCGTCTCGTGATCGAAGCCATGCGCCGCGGAGGCGCCTCGGCGATCTATCACGCCCTCGACGAGGCCGACGTCGAGCGCATCATGCGCCACCCGATGACCATGATCGCTTCGGACGGACGCCTCACCCGGCCCGGCGAAGGGCACCCGCACCCCCGCTGGTACGGCACCTTCCCTCGCGTGCTCGCGCACTACGTCAGGGAGCGCGGCGTGCTCACGCTGGAAGAGGCGGTGCGGAAGATGACCTCGCTCCCCGCGCGTCGACTGGGGCTCGACGACCGAGGGGTGCTGCGCGAGGGGGCCTTCGCCGACCTCGTGGCGTTCGATCCGGACCGGGTCGCGGATCGCGCGACCTTCGAAGACCCGCATCAGTATCCGGAGGGGATCCCCTGGGTGATCGTCAACGGCGTCGTCGCCGTCGAGGACGGACGCTACCTGGACCTTCGTCCGGGCCGGGTGCTCCGGCGATGAACGACCCACGACTGGTCGAGGCGGCGCGCCTTCTCGGCCCCGAGCGCGTCGAGCGTGAGGTACCGCTCGCCCCGTTGACGACCTTCCGCATCGGCGGCCCCGCCGCGCTGCTCTTCCGTGCGCGTACCGCCGACGACCTGGTCGAAGCGCTCGAGATCGCGCGCGCCACCGGCGTGCCGCATTTCCTGCTCGGGCGCGGCGCCAACATTCTCGTGGGCGACCGGGGATTTCCGGGGCTGGTCATTCGGAGCGAAGTCGGCGGCATCGCCTTCACCGAAGACGGTATCGTACGCGCGGGCGCAGGCGTCGAGACCTTTCCCGACCTCATCAACGCCGCCGTGGCCCGTGGACTCGGCGGCCTGCACCATTACGTGGGGATTCCCTCGACGGTCGGAGGAGCGCTCTGGCAGAACCTGCACTTCCTCTCGCCCGACCGGAGCCGCACCTGCTTCATCGAAGAGGTGCTCGTGGGCGCCGAACTGTTCACCGCCGAGGGCACGCGTGTCCGGGTCGACCGCGAATACTTCCGGTTCGGGTACGACTACTCGATCCTGCACGATCGCCCCGACGTGGTGCTGAGCGCCGAGTTCCGCCTCGAGCCGGCGCCCGTCGACGAGCTGAGGGCGGTCATTCGCGAGAACCTGCGCTGGCGCGACGACCGCCACCCGGACCTGTGGCTCTACCCGTCCGCCGGCTCGATCTTCCGCAAGATCGAGGGCATCGGCGCCGGCCGGCTGATCGACCAGTGCGGGCTCAAGGGACGAGTCCACGGCGCGGCGCAGATCTTCCACCGGCACGCGAACATCATCGTCAATCTCGGCGGCGCGACGGCCGCCGAAGTCCGGTGGCTGATCGATCTCGCCCAGGAGACGGTGCGCCGTGAAACCGGGTACGAGCTCGTGCCCGAGATCGGGTTGGTCGGCGAGTTCTGAAGCGGTCGACCAGCCGATCAGCCGACCAGCGCGGCGAGCAGGTCCTGGTCGAGTTCGTGCCCACCGGGGTGCTCGAGGCGCCGGGGCGTGACGCCCCATTCTCGAAGACGCGCCTCCTGCTCGCGTCGGAGGCTCTCGCTCCGGTACTCGTCGCGGGCGCCCTCGACCAGCACGAGATCGGTGGCCGACAGGCGCGGCGCGGCGCGCTCCGCGTCGAGGTCGGCCGGCAGATCGCTGCCCCAGAGCACGACCTGTTCGAGGTGGTGTCGACCGAGCACCGCCCACCGGGCCGCGGTGTGTGCACCCTGCGAGAACCCGAGCAGGTGCACCGGAACAGCCCCGTCCACCCCCGCTTCGTCGAATAGATGATCGACCAGCCGATCGAGGTAGCCCACGTAGTCGGCGATCTCGGCCGTGCGGTCCTCGCGGGTCATCCAGGTCGCGCCGACCCGCGAGTCGGGGCCGTGCCGACCGGGGCCCGGGTCGAGGTAGAACCGATTGAGAGCTTCGGGAGCCACGATCCAGAGCCCACCCCCGGCGTGGGGCACGAACCGCCGTATGAATGTCGTGGCGAGCTGTCGGTACCCGTGCAGCACCACCCAGAGCCGGTCGAGCGGGTCGTCGTCGCCGATCAGCACATACCGGGCCGATCGCTGGACGGCCAGGTGACGGACCCGACCGTCGCTCACCCGAGCCAGCGCGCGGCGGTGTAGACCAGCACTCCGGCGTGGAGCGCTACGAACAGCACGAGGAGCGCCCGCGCCCAGCGGCGATCGACCATGCGGAGATTCCACAGCGCGAGCGCACCCGCGGGCAGCGCGAGCCACCCGACCACGGGCGCGATGTACGCCGCGACCAGCGGTACGGTGTCCAGGATCGGCACCGGTCGTTCGAGCCCGGCGAACACCCGAAGCAGCCCACGAAGGGCCACCGGGTAGAGCACCATCAGCGCCGGCGCCGCGAGCAGCGCGTTGATGAAGAAGAGCCCGCCGGCGCGGGTCTCCACCCAGGGCTCCTCGTCGCGATCGGGCAGGTTCGGCGTCTCGAGCGCTTCGATCTCGCGCGTCATGCGACGCCCTCCTCGCCCAGGCTGTAGCGATCGACGGCGGCTTGGAAGACCGCGTCCAGGCGCTCGAGGCGGTAGACCTCATCTTGCAGCTCGAGCAGCGACTGCTGCCAGCGGCAGTCGATCTGCACGGTCGGCGCGAGCTGGAAGGCGAGTTCACGATTGAGATCGAAGTCGGGCACTTCGTCGGGCGGCGACGTCATGGTTTCGAGCACGGCGTGGAAGAGTTCGAGGGTGCGCGCGCGAACCTCACGGATCGCGTCCGGGTGTGGGCGCGTCGTGTCGCGAAACGGTCGCACCATGGCCTCGTAGTAAGGCGATCCGCGGTCGACCTCCGACTCGATCCGGAAGCGCTCGACCCCCCGCACGAGAATCAGCGACCGGCCGTCGGGAAGCGCCTGATGGCGTTCGATCTCGGCTACGCACCCCACGCGGCCGGCCTCGTTCAGAAATGGGCCGTGTTCGTCGCAGTCGTGGTGGATCAGGCCGAAGCGGTGATCCCCCTCGAGGCAGTCCGTCACCATCGCGCGGTAACGGGGCTCGAAGATGTGAAGCGGCATGGGGGCTCCGGGAAAGAGCACCACAGGCAGCGGGAAGAGCGGCAGCCGACGCATGGGCGATCGAAGCACTCGAGGAACGGTCCGAAAGGGCGGCACGTGCGTGCCACCCCGTTCGATGCAGAGCGCCGTTACCCGAGCCCGACCGGGAAGTTCACGCCACCGCGCCCGCCCCCTCGCCCTCGTCCGGCACACGGTCGGCGTCGTCGATCAAGACGCGTCGGAGCGCGCGCCCGAACCGCACGCGCACCCTCCTGAGCAGGAGGGCGGCCACGACGCCGAGCCCGAGCGCCAATCCCCACCAGACGCCGGGCGCACCCATCTCGGCCGAGAAGGTGAGCGCGAGCCCGACCGGAAGACCGATGCCCCAGAAGCCGAAGAGGTTCACGAGCATGGGGGCGCGCGTGTCGCCGATGCCCCTCAGAATCGACGACGCGACCACCTGGAGCCCGTCGAAGACCTGGAAGATGCCCGCGATCGGCAGCAGGCTCACGGCGAGCGCCACGACCGGCAGGTCGGCGGTGTAGATGCGCGCGAGCGGGCCGGGAAGCAGAAGGAACAGGGCGGCGGTCACACACATGAAGCCGCCGCCCCCCAGCAGCCCGG
>CBFGQV010000093.1:0-8847 GCA_965651045.1 uncultured bacterium | reverse complement strand
GCAGGGCCCCTGCCGCGACCAGGGCGGCCCTGAGCTGTCGGAGCTTGGCCTGCACACGCAGTGCGTTCTCGGGCCCGAGCCGGAGCATGTGCTTCTCGGCGGGGGTTCGCACCTCGAGCGTGGGGTCCACGTACTCGTAGACCTCCACGCCTTCGACGACCTCGAACGGACCCTCGAGGATCGGCACGGCGATCAGGTTGTCCATCGCGCGGGCGAGGTGCCCGTCGAACTCTTCCGGTGGGAAGCCGAGTTCCTCGTAGGCCTCGAGAAAGAGCGGGCGGAGTTGCCGGTAGAGTCGCACGGCGCCGTTCCGGTCCAGGCCGACCAGCGCTTCGGCGAACGCGTCGTAGCGCCGGTAGCTGGCCGGATCGATCACCAGCGCGTCGCCCTGGGCACGGACGCGGAAGTCGTCGTCCGGCACCATGAAGCGCAGGTGCTCGCGAGGGCTGTTGCCGGCAGCTAGCGTCACCACCGATGCGACGAACCGCTCGACCAGCCGGTCCGTGACCAGCCACGCCGCCCAGCGGGGGTGCGCCGAAAGCGTGCCGGCCAGGCGGCGAATCAGGCCGTCGCTCTCGTCGAGCGGAGGCAGGTCCAGCGGCTCCACGGGCCCCGCGAGCTCGGACGCGTCGCCGAGCGCCGTGTCGCTCGTTGCCGGGGCGGTCATCGTGGTGGGCGCCGGAGCGTCGTCGGCGGCCCGCATGCCGAACCACCACCACCCGAACCCGGCCCCGGCGAGCAGCAGGAGCACGAGCAGCGGAGCGGCGGCGCTTCGACCGGGGCCGTCGTCCGTGCGGCCGGCTCGGCGCCTCGCTCGGCGTGACCCGGGGCGCGGAGGAGGAAGGTCGCGCAGCGGATCGCCGTGCGGTGGATTCTCGGGAGCCTGGGTGTCGTCGTTGCGGTCCATGGGTGCTCTACCGGCGAAGCCCCCATGAAGTTCACGGTGGCGCGGGCCGGAGCGCCGCGAACGCTTGCGAGGCCCTCCGGGGCCGGCTAGCTTCGCACCCACAATTCGTAGCAAGGCGGGTGGGTCATCTTTCGGAAGCCGGTGTGAATCCGGCGCGGCCCCGCCACTGTGAGAGGTTCGCGAGCGATCGCGAAACGGCTGTTCGAAGAAGCCACTGGGAACGCGGTTCCTGGGAAGGCGAACAGCGCGGCCTCGAGCCAGGAGACCTGACCCACCCCCGTCTTCGTCACCAATCTCCGCGGGGAGACCGGGTGCGGGCGGCTCGTCGTCGCGACGTGCGCGTACGCCTCGTTTCTCCTCGGAGAGGAACGGGGTTTTTCATGCGGCGCACTCGCGCGGGACGAGCGCTGACAGGGATGCTGGCCGCGGGCTTTGCGGCGGCGTGCGCCGAGCCGGGCGTCACGCCGCGCGAGCACGCCCGAATCGCGTCGTTCGTGCCGGCGGCGACGGCCATCGTCGTCGCTCTGGGCGAGGCCGGGCGCGTCGTCGCCACCGCCTCGGACGACCCCACCCCGGGCGTGGACCACGCTCGGCGGGCCGGGACCGTTCTGAGCCCCGATGCCGAGCGTGTTGCGGGGTCCGGTGCCGACCTCGTGTTCGTGGCACCGGAGGCGGCGCGCCGCTCGCTCGGCTCGCTGGAGAGAGGCGTGGGCACGCACGTCGAGGTGCTGGCCGTGACCCGGCTTTCCGACGTGGCATTGACCGTACGACGAGTCGGCGGGCTGATCGGGCAGGTCGAGGCGGCTGAGCGCCTGGCGACGTCGATCGAACGGGACCTCGGCGGGGCGTCACATGAGGCTCGGACGCGGCCACAGCGGTCCGTGCTCTGGGTCGTGTCTGCGACGCCGATCGTGGCCGCGGGTCCGGGAACCTACCTCGACGACCTTGGCGCTCGGGTGAACCTGCGGAACGTGCTGGCCGACAGCCCCGTTCCCTGGCCCGCTCTTTCGGCCGAGGCGCTCGTCGCCCGCGCTCCCGACGTGGTGCTGTGGGTCGTCGAGGGCGTTGCGCCGCCCACCGCCGACGATGCCCGACCTCCGTGGAGTGCGCTCGACGCGGTCTCGGACGGGCGCGTCATTCGTCTCGATCCCTCGCTTTTCCTGCAGCCCGGCCCCCGCATCGGTGTCGCGGCCCGGCGCCTTGTCGAACTCGTCCATCACGCTCCCTCAGCCGGACCCGGATCATGAAGCCGTTCACTCGTTCGCCCGTAGCCCTGCTCATCGCAGTCGCAGCCGCGCTTGCTCCTCCTGGTGGCGAAGCATGGGCGCAGCGATCCCCGCTGCCGATCGAGGGGCTGATCGTCACCGCGAGCCCGAACCCGCGGCCCGCCGAGGCGGTGGCGGCGCACGTGACCGTGCTGAAGGGCGAGGAGCTCCGCGCGCGCGGTCTGCTCGACGTGGCCGACGCGCTCAGGCAGGTCGCGGGCGTCAGCGTTGTGCGTGGGGGCTCGTACGGAGCCGCCACCTCGCTCTTCATGCGCGGGGGCGAGAGCGACTACGTACAGGTCATGATCGACGGCGTCGCGGTGAATCAGCCTGGAGGAGCGTTCGACCTGGCCTCGCTCGGCCTCGAGAACGTCGAGCGTATCGAGATCGTTCGGGGGCCCATGAGCGCGCTCTACGGGTCCGATGCCGTGGCGGGCGTCGTTCACGTCATCACGCGCACGGGCGAAGGGGCGCCGCGACTCGACGCCTCGCTACGCGCCGGCAGCTACGGGCGGGTCGAAGGCTCGGCTTCGCTCTCCGGGGGTGGCGCGCGCGCGCGGTACGGCGTGTCGGTCGCCCGTGACCGAAGTGACGGCGTGCTGCCTCTCAACAACCGACACGCCAGAACGGTCTTCACCGGTACCGCTCGTCTCATGCCTGACGACCGCACACGCGTGGATCTGTCGATGCGGCTCGCCGAGCGCTCGTACCACTTTCCGACCGACGGTTCCGGCGCCGTGGTCGACGAGAACGCCTATACCTTCGGCGACGAGACCACCGTCGGGCTGACGGTGCGCCGCACGCTCGGTCCGACGTGGAGCGTCTCTGCGGCACTCCGGGCACACGAGCTCGACGGAGGTACGGACGACCAGCCGGATTCGCCGGCCGACACGCTCGGCTTCTTCGGCTTCACCAGCCTCGACCATGTGCGTCGGCTCGCGCTCGACCTCACCACCACGGTGCATCTCGGCTCGCAGGTCGCGGCCACCGGCGGGGTCGAGCTCGAAGACCAGGCGCAGCGCTCCTTCACCGAGACTCTCTCGGAGTTCGGCCCTTCGGCGGATCGGAGCCGGTACGACCGATCGAACCGCGCCTACTACACGCACCTGACGTACGACGGCCCCGCCCTCGGCCTCAACGCCGGCACGCGACTGGAAGACAACGAGCGGTACGGCACCTTTCTCACCTGGCAGGTGGGCGCGAGCTGGCACGCCCGAGAAGCTCTCAGGCTGCGGGCGAGCGCAGGACGCGGCATCAAGGAGCCCGGCTTCTTCGAGACCTTCGCGACGGGCTTCGCGCTGGGCAACCCGGAGCTGGAGCCCGAGCAGTCGACCTCGTTCGAGGCGGGCGCCGACCTGGCGCTCGGCGGGGGGATCACGGTCCGCGCCACGGCGTTCCGAAGCTCGTTCTCGGACCTGATCCAGTACACGCCGATCGCGCCCAGCGAGGGAGCGCCGAACTACTACAATATCGCCGAAGCCCGGTCGGGCGGGCTCGAATTGGGCCTCGCCGGAGCCTGGTCGGGCGGCGTCTCGACCGACCTCGCGTGGAGCTGGCTCGCCACGGAGGTCGTCGACGGAGGCTTCGACGACGACTCCGACGCCACCTTCGCTCCGGGTGAGCGACTGCTGCGTAGACCCGCGCACACCCTCGACGCGCGGCTCGGCTGGGACCCGGGTGGTGCGCTCGCGGCCAGCGCCGAGTTCCGGCTCGTCGGCGCCCGCATCGACCGCGATTTCACCGTGTTTCCGGCGGTGCGCACCACGCTCGACCCATACACCACCGTCGCGGTCTCCGCCGAGCTCCGCCTACCCGCGGGGGCGCTGACCTTCCGCGCCGAGAACCTCTTCGACGAGCGGTACCAGGAGGTGCTCGGGTTCGATGCCCCGGGCCGCGCGCTGATGGTCGGTGCGCGGGTCGCGTTGGGTGGGGGCGGCGGCGCGTGAACTCCCCGCCCCGGGTCGTGTCGCTGATTCCCAGCGGCACCGAGATCGTCGCGGCGCTCGGCCTCGAGAGCGCGCTGGTGGGGGTCTCGCACTGCTGCGACCACCCGCCGACCGTGCGTGGCCTGCCGGTGCTGAGCGAGAGCAAGGTCGACCCGACGCTTCCGGGCGTGGCCATCGACCGGGGCGTACGGACGCTGATCCGTGACGGCCTCAGCGTCTACCGGATCGACGACGAAGCGCTTCTCGCCGCGCGGCCGGACATCGTCGTCACGCAGGACCACTGCGACGCCTGCGCCGTGTCGCTACGCGACGTCGAAGAGGCCGTGCGCTGCAGCGGCCTGCCCGGGGTCCGGGTCTGCTCCCTGAATCCCCACGACCTCGCTGCGGTCGAGGGTGATTTCCTCGCCGTCGCCGCCACACTCGGGGTGGCGGACCGGGGTCGCGCCCTCGTGGCCGCGTTCCGGTCCCGCATCGACGGCGTGCGCCGGAGAGCGGCCGGTGCGCCGCGCCCGCGCGTGGCCCTCATCGAGTGGCTCGACCCACCCATGGTCGCCGGGGGGTGGATGCCGGAACTGGCGTGGGCCGCCGGCGGTGAACCCGTGCTCGTCACCGAACCCAGCGCGTTCCGCGAGGTGACCTGGCAGCTCCTCGTCGAGCAGGACCCCGACGTGGTCGTGCTCCTGCCGTGCGGGTTCGACGTGCGCCGCACGGCGGCGGAACTCGGGAGCGATGCGCGGGCGGTGGACGCGTTGACCTCGCTCCGCGCGTACCGAGAGGGTCGAGCCTGGGTCGCCGACGGCGACGCGTACTTCAATCGTCCGGGCCCGCGGCTGGCGGACTCCGCGGAGCTGCTCCTGGCGATCCTGCATCCGGAGCGGGCCGAGCGGGCGCCCGCCGGGCTCGGCGACGTCCTGTGGGCCGTGTCCGACGCACTGAAACCCGCCGAAGCCGCAGCGCGTAGGGGATCCCGTACAATGTAGAACAACCCCCGTCTCCGGCGTCACATCATGCCCGACCCGAATGCATTCGCTGCCCGAAACGGCGCGCTACCCCGCCCGTCGCGCCTCGCCGACGCGATTCTCCGGACCTTTCACGGCGCCGACGCCGGCGCGATCGCCGGGGACCTCGCCGAGGCCTACGAGCGCCGCCGACGCGAGAAGGGCCGACTCCGGGCCTGGGCCTGGGCGTGGAGGCAGGTGCTGGGCGGTGCCCTGCACGGTCGGCCCTCGGGTGGAGGCTCGCTGCGGCCGGTCCTGGCGACCCGCATGGCCCTGCGTGGGCTCCTTCGCGACCCGGTCACGTCGGTGATCGCTGCGGGCATTCTCGCGCTCGGATTCAGCGCGCCCACGGTATTCGCGAGCCTGCTCTGGGGGGCCGCCCGTCCGCTCCCCGTCCACGAAGGCGAGAGAGTGGTCCGGGTCGACGTCGTTCAGCCCTCGCAGGACGGCCGGGCGCTCTCGGTGACGGGCCGCGACCTGGACGCGTGGTCCGAGGTTTCGTCGCTTTCCCTGTCCGGGGGATTCGCGGTGCGGGTGGCCACCCTTCAAGACGCCCGCGTGGCGGCGACCCGCCTCTCCTACGCAGCCGTTACCGAGGGGGTGCTGCCCCTTCTCGGCGTTCCGCCCGCGCTCGGGCGGTGGCCTGGCGCCGCGGACGCCGAGAACGCGGTGCTTCTCGCCCATGACCTGTGGATCGAACTCTTCGACGGGGACCGCGACGTGCTGGGCCGCTCGGTGCGGCTCGGCAGCCGGGAGCGCACCGTCGCAGGGGTGATGCCGGACGGGTTCGGCTTTCCGTTCGGCGAGCGCGCGTGGGTCGTGATGTCGTCGGCCGAGGCGGACACGACCGCGGTGGAGCCGCTCGCACGGCTGGCTCCGGGCGCGTCGCTGGAACTCGCGAGCGCCGAGCTGCAGGCTCGCTGGACCGGGCGGGACGCCTTTCGAGGCGCCGACGAGGCGGGAGGCGTCGTGCTCGTGCGGGGCTTCACGGCCGGGCGAGGGGAAGGGGGGGAAGCCGTTGCGTTTCTCGGCCTCGTGCTCGTCGGCGTGTGCCTTCTCGTGATCGCCTGTGCCAACGTCGCGAACCTGCTGCTCGTGCGGGCGACGCAACGCGTGCGCGCCCTGGGGGTGCAGGCGGCGCTTGGTGCCGGAGCCGCACAGCTGGGTGCACAGCTTCTCGTCGAGGCCCTCGCGCTGGCCGCCGCCGGAGGCGTTGGCGGGCTCGCGCTGGCCTGGGTCGTCGTGGGGTGGGTGCAGGAGCACGGCCAGGCGAACTTCGGCTACTACTGGATGCGCATGGCGATCGACGGCCCAGTGCTCTGGGGCGTGGTGGGGCTCGTGGCCCTGGCGGCCCTGGTCGCCGGGGCGCTTCCGGCGCTTCGCGTCATGCGGACGGACCTGCGGAGCGTGCTCTCGGGCTCGTCGAGCGACGCCGAGGTTGCCGGCCGAGGCGGCTGGAGTCGTGTCTTCGTCACGACCCAGCTCACCCTTTCCTGTGCCGCCCTGGCGGCGGCGGGCATCGCGGGCTCGTCGGTGCTCGACGCCGGGCGCTGGGGGGGTGACCTGCCCGCCGAGCAGGTCCTCACGGCGCGCCTCTACCCGTCCGACGTGCCGGGCGAGCCGAGGCTCCCGGCCGAGGACCTGGTCGCGTCGCTGGCGGCCGTGCCGGGCGTGCGCGCGGTGGCGTTGGCGCTCGGCGGCCCGGGGGCGTTCGAGCCCTGGGGCCGCCTCGAGGTCGAGGGCGAGAGCTATGAACGGGCGAGCGACCGGCCCGTCACCTGGGGCAATGCCGTGACGCCGGGGTTCTTCGCGGTGCACGACCTCGAGCCGCTTCGAGGGCGCATGATCGGCGACGAGGACCGTTCCGGGGCGCCGGCGGTCGCGGTGGTGAGTGACGCCTTCGCCGAACGGTTTCTCGGCGACGGCGATCCGATCGGACGGCGCGTCCGGGTGCCGCAGCTCGACAGCACGTGGGCGACCGTGGTGGGCGTCTTCCGGGCGTTCGACCTCGGGGCGGGCCCGACCGAGCGAGTCTACTTCTCGTATGCCCAGTTCGACGCGTCGGCCACGATGGTTCTCCTGCGGGGAGCCGGCGACGCGGGTACGCTCGCCCCGGCGCTTCGTGAAGCCGTGGCGGAACTCGATCCCGGCATCGCCGTGAACGACGTGCAGACCCTCGCCGCCCTGCATCGTTACATGGTGAGGGCGCCGGCGATGCTTTCGGCGCTCGCGGTCGGTGGGGGGTTGGCCGGCCTCCTGGTCGCGGCCGTGGGCCTCTACGGCGTGCTCGCGGTGCGGGTCCGGCAACGGCGCCGCGAGCTGGGCGTGAGGCTGGCGCTCGGGGCCGACGGTCGGGTCCTGGCACGCGACGTGATGCGCTGGGCGATGGCGCCGCTGCTTCCCGCGCTGGTGATCGGGCTCGGAGCCGCGTGGGTCGGAAGCCCGATTCTTAGCGCGCTGCTGCTCGGGGGCGATGCCCGCGATCCGGTCGTATACCTCGCCGTCGGCTTCGCCTTCCTGGCCGTCGGCGCGCTCGCGGCTCTCGTGCCCGCAGTGCGGGCCGCGGCGACCGAGCCCTCGCAGGTTCTTCGGGCGGAGTAGAGCATGTCGCGCGACGACTACCTGGGTGAGTTCGAGCACCTCGTGCTGCTGGCGATCCTCCAGCTCGGTGACGGCACCTACGGCGTGCCGATCCGCGACGAGATCGAGGCGCGCGCCGACCGCTCCGTTTCGTTCGGCGCGGTCTACTCGACGCTCCGCCGGCTCGAAGCGAAGGGCTTCGTCGAGAGCTGGGCGAGCGAGGCCGAGCCGGTGCCCGGGGGACGCTCGCGCAAGCTCGTTCGCCTGACCGCGGAAGGGCTCGAGGCGCTTCAGCGAAGCCGGTCCCGACTGGACCGCATGGCGGACGGCCTCGACGAGTTGCTCGCGAACGGGTGAGCCCCGTCTCTCAGCGCCGCTCGCTCCGTTCGAGCTGCGGGCGCAACTCCGATTCGAGGCAACTCGGGCAGATGCCGTGGCTGAACCGCGTCTCGGTGTGGTGGGCGATGTAGGACTCGACGCTGTGCCAGTAGTTCTCGTCGTCGCGCACCTTCCGGCAGTACGAGCAGATCGGAAGAATGCTCCGAAGCGTGCGCACCTCGGCGATCGCCTTCTGCAGGCTCGCCAGCAATTCGTCGCGTTCGTCTTCGGCCTTCTTCCGGTCGGTGAAGTCCCGCGCCACCGCGTAGATGACGCCCCCCAGTTCGTAGGGCGCGGCATTCCAGCGCAGCCAACGGTGCGAGCCGTCCCTGCACAGATAGCGATTGACGAAGGCGAGTGCCTGGTCTCCGCCGCGCACACGGGCATTCTGCGCGAGCGTGCGTTCCCGGTCGTCCGGATGCACGAACTCGAGGAACGGCCTGCTCATGAGCTCTTCGCGCGAAAAACCCAGCGCGCGTTCCCACGAGGGGCTGAGGCGCTTGAAGTGGCCGTCGAAACCCAGCGTGGCCAGCAGATCGATCGAGATCTCGAAGAACCGATCGTCTCCCTCCATCCAACCCTCCGTCTGTGGGTGTTCCGTCACGCGGCGTGCGACTCGCTCGCCACGATCTACGACCGCTGGCCGCCGGGCAAGCCCGCGGCGCGCACGAGCAGCGCCGCGAGGGCCGCGCAGGCCGCGCTCGCGACCGCGATCGCGGCGAGGCCTCCGGGTCCGGGAAGAGCCGCGCTCCATGCGAGCAGCAGGTAGGTGA
>CBFGQV010000092.1:0-8869 GCA_965651045.1 uncultured bacterium | reverse complement strand
GCGGGCGCGCAGGCGGAGCAGCAGGTCTGAGCCCGAGCGGCCCAGGACTCCCGGCTCGTGAAGCCCGGAGACCTATTCCTCGCATGGCGCGGGGTGGATGCCGACGCGCACCGGTTCGTGCCGGACGCGGTGGCCGCCGGCGCCGTGGCGGCGGTCGTCGAGCACGCGGTGCCGGAGGCCGGCGTGCCGCAGCTCGTCGTCCGGGACGGACGTCGCGCCGGCGCGATGGTCGCCGACCTGGTCGCCGGCTCGCCGTGGCGCGAACTCACGCTGGTCGGCGTGACGGGTACCAACGGCAAGACCACGACGGCGCTCCTCGCCCGCCACCTCGCCGCGGGCCGACAGCGGGTTGCCGCGCTCGGCACGCTCGGGCTCGTCGACGAGAGCGGCGTGCGTCCCGGGACCGAAGGCCTCACGACGCCCGGCCCGGTGCAGCTCTCGGCCTGGCTCCGAGAGCTCGCCGACGAAGGCGTGCAGGTCGTCGTCATGGAAGCGTCGTCGCACGCGCTCGAGCAGCGCCGCCTCGATGGCTGCCGCTTCGACGTGGCGGTCTTCACGAACCTCACGCAGGACCACCTCGACTATCACCCGGATCTCGCGAGCTACCGCGCCGCCAAGCTGCGTCTGCTCGATCTGCTCGTGCCGGACGGCGCCGTGGTGGTGAACCTCGACGACCCGGCCTGGTCCGGTCTCGACAGCCCGCACCGGTGGGGCTTCACGCTCGCCGGTATCGAGGCCGGGCCGGACGTGCTCCGCGCCGAGGCGATCGAGGAAGACGTGTCGGAGACACGCTTCCGCATCGCGCTCGGCGACGCGCGGCACGACGTGTCGATGCCGCTGATCGGGCGCTTCAACGTGCAGAACGCGATGGCGGCGGTAGGCGTCGCGCTCGCGCTCGGGGTCCCGCTCGACGAGGCGGCGCGGAGGCTGGCGTCGGCGCCCCAGGTTCCCGGTCGCCTCGAGCTCGTGGCGTCCGAGCCGTTCGCGGTGATCATCGACTTCGCCCACACCCCCGACGCCCTCGACAACGTGCTCCGGACGCTGCGCCCGCTCGCGCGCGGGCGGCTGCTCGTACTCTTCGGCGCCGGGGGGGACCGGGACCCGGGCAAGCGGGCGCCGATGGCGCGGGCGGTCGACGCCTGGGCAGACCTGGCCTGGCTGACGTCGGACAATCCACGCACCGAAGACCCGGAGGCGATCCTCGACGATCTGGCCGCCGGCCTGGGGCGGGCGCCGTTCCACCGCGACGCGGACCGCCGCCGCGCGATCCACGCGATCGTGGCCGAGGCCCGCCCGGGCGACGTCGTGGTGCTCGCCGGCAAGGGCCACGAGCGCTACCAGGTCGTCGGCCGCGAAAAGCGGCCCTTCGACGAGCGCGTCGTCGTGCGCGAGGCGCTCGCCGCGCGGGAGGTCGCGTGATCATGGCGGCCACCACCTTCGCCTGGACCGACCGTGACGTGCGTACCGCGCTCGGACTCCGGAGCGACGAGTCCCGCGCCGAGGTCGAGTACCGAGGCGTGACCACCGACTCGCGCACGGCGGGCCCGGACGAGCTCTACGTCGCGCTCCGGGGCGAGCGCTTCGACGGCCACGACTTCGTAGGCGACGCCGTGGGCGCCGGGGTCACGGGCATCGTCGTCTCGCAGCCTGTGGCCGGTGAGGCACGGGCCGCGATCTATCCGGTGGCCGATACCCTGGTCGCGCTCGGTCGGCTCGCGAGCTTTCGTCGCGCCGCGCTCGACGCCCCGGTCGTCGGCATCACGGGGTCGACGGGCAAGACCCTCACGAAGGAGTTCGTGCGGGCCGCTCTCGGCGCCGAAAAGGTCGTGCACGCCACCTCGGGCAACCTGAACAACCGCATCGGCGTGCCCCTCACCTTGCTCGCCGCCCCCTCCGAGGCCGAGGTCGTGGTCGTCGAACTCGGCACCAACGAACCCGGCGAGATCGCGACCCTGACCGCCATCGCCCGCCCCGACCTCGGCGTACTCGTGAACGTCGGTCCCTCGCATCTCGAGAAGCTCGGCAGCCTCGAGGGCGTGATGGAAGAGAAGCTCGACCTGCTGCGGGGGCTCGCGCCCGGCGGCCGTGCGGTGGTGGGTGATCAGCCCGCCGATCTGCCCAGGCGCGCGCGAGAGCTCGTGCCGGGCGTGCGCGTGGCCGGGTGGAGCGAAGCCGCGGACCCCGAGTACCGCCCGGTCGACGTCGAGGTCGACGCCTGGGGCTACCACAGTTTCGGCCTGCGCGGCGAGCGCGTGCGTCTCGAGGTCGCAGGCCGGCACGCCGTCCAGGACGCGCTGCTCGCCTTCGCCGTCGCCGAGATGCTGGGCGTCTCGCGGTCGGCCGCGGCCGAGGGTCTGGGCACGGTGAAGGCGGGGTCGCTCCGCGGCGAGATCCATCGCCTCGGCGACCTCACCCTGGTCGCCGACTGCTACAACGCGAATCCCCAGAGCATCGCCGCGGCGCTCGATCTGCTCGTGGCGCGTTCGGCGGGCTCCGGGCGGGTCGCCCTGCTCGGATCGATGCTCGAACTCGGCGGGCACGCCGGCACCCTCCACGACGAGGTCCTGGACGACGCCCTCGGGCGCGGCCTCGACCTGGTGGTGGCGACGGGTCTCTTCGCCGAGGCCGCCGAGCGGCGGGGCGAGGCCGAGGGGCGCGGAGACCTGATCGCCGAGGCCGACCCCGAGGCGGCGTACGAGCGGTTGCGCGAGCGCCTGCAGGGCGGCGAGGTCGTCCTGCTCAAGGGTTCGCGCGGCGTTCGGCTCGAGCGGCTGGTTCCGGCGTTCGAGCGCGACTTCGGCGGGGCGGGGGAGGACTGATGCTCTATCACCTGCTGCCGCCGCTCGCGGACGTGCACATCGTCTTCAACGTCTTCCGGTACCTCACCTTCCGTGCGGCCGCGGCGATCGTCACGGCGCTCCTGATCGCGTTCGTGCTGGGGCCGGCCACCATTCGCTCGCTCACGCGGCTCAAGGTCGGCCAGATCGTGCGAACGGACGGCCCCGAAACGCACCTCGACAAGGCGGGCACGCCGACGATGGGCGGCACGCTCATCGTTTCGTCGGCGGTCATCTCGACGCTGCTCTGGGCCGATCTGACCAACTGGTACACGATGCTCTGCCTCGGCGGCCTCGTCTGGATGGGGGCCATCGGCTTCCTGGACGACTACCTGAAGGTGGTGCGCCGGTCATCGCGCGGGCTGGTGGCCCGGGCAAAGCTCGCCGGACAGCTGAGCTTCGGGCTCGCGCTCGGCGTGTTTCTCGTCGTGCACCCGATCTCGCCGTATCCGAGCACCTGGACCGGCGTGCCCTTCTTCTCGGACTGGTTCGCCGCGTTCTGGCCCTCGGCGTTCGTGGTGTTCGTCACGCTCTTGGTGGGCTTCACCTCGAACGCCGTGAACCTCACCGACGGGCTCGACGGGCTCGCGACCGGACTCGGCGCGATCGCCGCGGTCACCTTCGGCGTGCTCGCGTACGTCACGGGCCGGATCGACACCTCGGCCTACCTCGGGCTCTTCTACCTGCCCGGAGCGGGCGAGATGGTCGTGTTCGGGCTCGCCCTCGCGGGGGCGTGCATCGGCTTCCTCTGGTTCAACGCGCACCCCGCCCAGGTGTTCATGGGCGACACGGGCTCGCTCGCCATCGGGGGCGCGCTCGCCGTCATGGCGATCCTGCTCAAGAGCGAGTTCCTGCTGCTCATCGTCGGGGGCGTCTTCGTGCTGGAGGGCCTCTCGGTCATGCTGCAGGTGGGATGGTTTCGCTACACCCGCAAGCGCCACGGAGAAGGCCGTCGTCTGTTCCGCATGGCCCCGCTGCATCACCACTTCGAACAACTCGGATGGCCCGAAACCAAGGTCGTCGTCCGGTTCTGGATTCTGGGAATTCTGTTCGCCATGGTCGCCGTTTCAACGCTGAAGATCCGGTGACCCGAATCGCCATCATCGGGCTGGGGGCCAGCGGAGAAGCCGCGGCCCGGCTGGCCCTCGACCAGGGAGGCAACGTCCATGTCTCGGATCTGCGCACTGATGCCCCGACTGCAGCTCGTCGCGACCGGCTCCAGGCCCTGGGAGCCGACGTCGAGTTGGGCTCCCACGACCTTGCCCGGCTCGAAGCGGCCGACCTCGTCGTGGCCAGCCCCGGAATCCCACCGGACGCTCCGGTGTTCGAGCGGCTCCGCGCGCGCGGCGTGCGCTGGATCTCCGAGCCCGAGTTCGCCGTTCGGTTCTACCGCGGTCCACTGATCGCGGTGACCGGCACCAACGGAAAGACGACCACCACCGTGCTCACGGCGCACCTGCTGAACGAGGCCGGGTTCCGCGTGGCCTGGGGCGGAAACGTCGGGGGCGGGCTGGCACCGGCGGCGTCGGAGCTCGCCTTCGTCGATCCGCCGCCGGACTGGTACGTCCTGGAGATGAGCTCCTTCCAGTTGGCCGACATCGACGCCTTCGCCCCCGACATCGGCGTGCTCACCTCGCTGGCACCCGACCACCTCGACCGGTACGCGAGCGTCGAAGCGTACTGGGCCGACAAGCGTCGGCTCTTCGACAACGCCACCGAGGTGAGCACCTGGGTGCTCGGCGACCAGCGCGAGGTGCGCGCGCTCGCCGAGGGCGTCAAGGGTCGGCACGTGACCTTCAGCGTGACCCGCTCGGAGGGAGTCGAAGCCTACCTGAACGGCGACGTTCTCACGCTGCGCCCGGCCCCCGGCGGCGCCGAAGAGCCGCTCGTGGCGCGGGACCGGTTCCCGCTGCTCGGCACGCACAACGTCCAGAATGCCCTCGCGGCCGCGCTCACGGCGCGCATGGCGGGCGCCCCCGCCGCGGCGCTCGGCGCGGGGCTCACGAACGCGAAGCCCTTGCCGCACCGCCTCGAGCCGGTGCAGGACGCCGGTGACGTGCTCTGGGTCAACGACTCGAAGGCCACCAACGTGGCGGCCGCCGTGAGCGCGGTACGAAGCCTGGAGCGTCGGCTGGTGGTGCTGCTCGGCGGCAAGGACAAGGGCGAGGACTTCGCGCCGCTCGCCGACGCGCTCCGTGGCCGCGCGCGCGTCGTGATCTGCTACGGGGCCGCCGGCTCCCGCATCGCCGACGCCCTCGGCTCCGCGGTCGGGGTGCACCGGGTCGGACCCTTCGACGACGCCGTCGCGCGCGCCCGCGAGCTCGCCGAGGCGGGCGACGTGATCCTGCTCGCGCCGGCGTGTTCGTCGTTCGACCAGTTCGAGGACTACCAGGCGCGCGGCCGACGCTTCGCCGAACTCGCGCGCCAGGGGGCGGCGGCCTGATGGCGCGTGCACTCCTGGACGTCGCGCCGGCGAGTCCGAGCCTGCCCGATGTGGGGCTCGGGCGTGGGTGGGAGGCCGCGGCGCTCATGACCCTCACGCTGATCCTGCTCTCGGCGGGCCTCGTCACGCTCTACAGCGCGTCGTCGGTGCTCGCGCAGCGTCAGGGTGCGCCGGATTGGTTCTTCGTCGTACGGCAGGCGGGGGGCGCCGCCGTCGGGCTCATGGCGATGGTGACCTGCGCGCGCATTCCGTTCCGATTCTGGCGGCGCGTGGCGTGGCCGCTGGTCGGTCTCACCGTCGCGCTGCTCGTGGCGGTGATTCTGCCCTTCACGCATGGTATCGCGCCCGAGGTGAACGGCGCCCGCCGCTGGATCCGCATCGCGGGCGTGACGCTTCAGCCGTCCGAAGTCGCCAAGTTCTCGCTGGTGATCTGGACGGCGATGATGGTGGTGCACAAGCGCCCCGAGCTGCGGAGCCTCACGCGCGGGCTGGGGCCGTTCCTGGTCGTGTGGGGCGTGGTGCTCGGCCTGATCGCGCTCGAACCGGACCTTTCGACCGCGGCACTCGTCGGGCTGCTCGCTGCCTCGGTCGCCTTCGCGGGCGGCGCGCGCATCGGGCACTTCCTCTTCATCGGCCTGCTCCTGCTGCCCGTGGTCAAGCTCCAGCTGGGCGTGTCGTTCCGGGCGCAGAGGCTGTTGGCCTTCCTCGATCCGGGAAGCGCGGCGCAGGGCGCGGGCTATCAGGTCCAGCAATCGCTGATCGCGATCGGCTCCGGGGGAATCACGGGTCAGGGCTTCGGCGAGGGACGCCAGAAGTTCGGCTTCCTGCCCGAACCCCACAACGACTTCATTTTCGCCATGATCGGCGAAGAATGGGGACTCGTGGGGGTGCTCTTCGTGATCGCGCTCTATGTGGGGATCGTCGTGCTGGGATTTCGCATCGCCCGGCGTACCCGCGACACCTTCGGCCAGCTCGTGGCGCTCGGCTTCACGAATCTGATCGCACTCCAGGCGACGCTGCACATGGCGGTGGGCATGGGGCTCGTGCCCGCGACGGGTCTCGCGCTCCCGCTCGTGTCCTACGGGCGCTCGAACCTGCTCGTCACCATGGCCGGGCTCGGCGTGCTCATGTCGGTCGCGCGCGATACGGATCAGGGCTGGCGCCCCGAGCACCTCGAAGGCCGCGGCGCCCCGGACCTCGCACGTGCCGATCGCCGGCGCGGCCGGAGGGCCCGTGCATGACGATCGGACGGTGGTCCTGTTCGCCGGCGGAGGCACGGGTGGGCATCTCTACCCGGCGTTGGCCCTCGCCGACGCGTTGGTCGCGCTGCGCCCCGACGTCCGCCCGTACTTCATCGGGGCCCGGCGGGGCATCGAGGCCCGGGTATTGCCGGCGCGCGGGGTCGAGCACCACCTCCTGCCCGTGCGCGGGTTCGCGCGGGGCGCAGGGTGGGGCGCCCACCTGGGCGTACTTCCGGCCCTGGCCCGCGCGCTCGCGGAAACCCTTGAGCGGGTGCGCACGCTGCGCCCCGGGCTCGTCGTCGTGACCGGCGGCTACGCAGGGGGGCCGGCCGGGCTCGTGGCGGCCGCGACGGGCGTGCCGCTGGCGCTTCAGGAGCAGAACAGCGTGCCTGGCCTGGTCACCCGCACCCTCTCGCGCCGCGCGCGCCAGATCCACGTCGCCTTTCCGGAGGCGATCGACCGGCTGCCGGCCGGCGCCCGGGGGCGGGCGGCGGTGAGCGGTAATCCGGTCCGTCCGCCGGTCGACCTCGATACCGCGGCCGCCCGTGCGCGTCTGGGGCTCCGTCCCGATTCGGAGGTCGTGCTCGTGGTCGGCGGAAGTCAGGGCTCCGCGGCCCTCAACCGCGCCACCCTCGACCTGGTGCGGGTCGAGCGCGAGGCCGGGTCGCCCGACTACGAGATCCTCTGGTCGACGGGTCCATCGCATCTCGAGTCGGTACGTGCGGGCCTCGCAGGCCTGGGCGCGCCGGAATGGGTGCACGCGGTGGGCTACCTCGACGACATGCCCGCGGCGCTCGCCGTGGCGTCGGTGGCCGTGAGCCGGGCGGGCGCCATGGCGACGTCGGAGTTCCTGGCGTGGGGGCTTCCGAGTGTGCTGGTGCCGTTGCCGACCGCGGCCGCGAACCACCAGGCCCACAACGCAGAAGCGCTGGCCCGGGCGGGCGCGGCGCTCCATCTGCCCGAGGGGGGCGCCGACGGACCGGCGCTCCGGTCCGCGGTCCGGAGCCTGATCGACGACCCGGCCCGCCGGCGCGTGATGAGCGACCGGGCGCGCGAGCGCGGACGCCCCGGCGCCGCGCTGGAAATCGCCCGCGCCATGAGCGAGCTGCTCCCCCCGCCCGCGTCGGCGGCAGGAGGCGTCGCATGAACGTGCCCGACCTGAGGGGGGCGTCGCGCGCCGGACCGGTCCACTTCATGGGTATCGGCGGCGCCGGCATGTGCGCGCTCGCCGAGCTGCTCCTTCGTGAAGGAGGGAAGGTCAGCGGCTGCGACCTCAAGCCCTCCGAGGCGACGCGCCGGCTCGAAGTGCTCGGCGCCGATGTCGCGATCGGCCACGACCCGTCGCACGTGCGGGCGGCGAGCGCGCTCGTCGTCACCTCGGCCGTGCCGACCGACCACCCCGAACTCGTGGCGGCCCGCGCGGCCGGCGTGCCCGTGGTCAAGCGCGCGCAGGCCCTGGGGTCGCTTGTGAACGCCGGGCGGCTCGTCGCCATCGCCGGCACCCACGGCAAGACCAGCACGACGGCGCTCACCGTCCACGTGCTCGAAGCGGCGGGACTCGACCCGACGGGGTTCGTAGGGGGCGCAGTACAGGCGTGGCGGGGGAATCTCCGTCTCGGGTCGTCGGACCTGGCCGTGGTCGAGGCCGACGAGTACGACCGGTCGTTCCACGCGCTCGCGCCCGACGTGGCGGTGGTCACGAACCTCGAGGCGGACCACCTCGACATCTACGGTGACCTCGAGGGCGTGCGAGAGGCGTTCCGGATCTTTCTCGGGCGTCTCGAGCCCGGGGGGCGCGCGATGATCTGCGCCGACGACCCCGGGGCGTCGAGTCTGCTGGCCGGGCTCGGCACGGTCGGACGCACGTACGGGCTCTCGGCCGGCTCGCAGCTTCGGGCGGTGCACGTTCGCGCCGCCGCCGACGGCACACGCTTCCGGGTGACGGAAGACGGGCACGACCGCGGCCTCGCGCGCCTGCCCGCGCCGGGGCTGCACTCGCTCCGGAACGCGCTCGCCTCGGGCGCCGTGGCGCGCCACCTCGGCGTGCCCTGGCCGACGATTCGCACCGCGTGGGCGAGCTTCCACGGCGTGGGCCGGCGCTTCGAACGGCTGGGCGAAGCCGGCGGCGTCGCCGTCGTCGACGACTACGCGCATCATCCGACCGAGATTCGTGCGACGCTCGCCGCGGCACGTGAGGCCTACCCGGGCCGGCGCATCGTCGGCGTCTTCCAGCCGCACCTCTTCAGTCGCACGCGCGACTTCGCCGACGAGTTCGGCCGCGCGCTGGCCGGCGCGGACGTCGCGTGGGTGACCGACGTGTTCCCGGCGCGCGAGGCTCCGATCGAGGG
>CBFGQV010000091.1:0-8959 GCA_965651045.1 uncultured bacterium | reverse complement strand
GGAACGACATGGCCGACAGGATTCGGATCAGGCTCAAGGCATTCGATCATTGGATCGTGGATCAAACCGCGTCCGATATCGTGCGCACGGCCCAGAAGACCGGAGCGACCGTACGGGGGCCGATCCCCCTGCCGACGCGCCGGCAGCGCTGGACGGTGCTCCGCTCCCCGCACATCGACAAGAAGAGCCGGGAGCAGTTCGAGCTGCGGACACACAAGCGGTTGATCGATATCGTGGACAGCCGTCCGCAGACGATCGATGCGCTGACGAAGCTGGATCTTCCTGCGGGCGTGGACGTCGAGATCAAGGTCGACTGACGATGGCCGGAATCATTGGACGAAAGATCGGGATGACCCGGATCTTCGACGAGTCGGGCGAGCAGGTGCCCGTGACCGTCGTCGAGGCCGGACCCTGCCCGGTCACGCAGATCAAGACCGCCGAGACCGATGGGTATCTGGCGGTTCAGTTGGGCTTCGGTGCGCAGAAGGCGAAGCGCGCGCCGAAGGCCGAGGTCGGTCACGCCGCCAAGGCTGGCGTCGAGGCCGCGCCCCGCATCGTGCGCGAGATTCCTCTCGTGGACGGCGAAGCGTACGAGCTCGGCCAGACCCTGACCGTCGAGCAGTTCGAGGCGGGAGACAAGGTGAAGGTCACCGGCACGTCGAAGGGTCGGGGCTTCCAGGGCGTCGTGAAGCGTCATGGCTTCGCGGGCCGCCCGGGCGGACACGGTCACCCGATGGCCCGGAACCCCGGTTCGCTGGGGCCCGGAACCAACCCCTCGCGCGTGATCAAGGGCAAGAAGCTGCCCGGACGGATGGGCGGAGCGCGGACGACGATCCGCAACGTCCAGATCGTGAAGGTGGACGGCGAGCGGAACCTGCTCTTCATCAAGGGTGGGGTCCCCGGCGCCCGCGACAGCTACGTTCTCATCACCAAGTGACGCATGTATAAGGCGCGCTATTACAAGGCAGACGGCAAGAAGGGCCGGGCGCGGGCACTGCCCGACTCGCTCTTCGACGGCGTCGTGAACGAGCCGGTGCTCCACCAGGTCGTGAAGGCGTACCTGGCGAACCAGCGGCAGGGCACGCATTCGGCCAAGAACCGCTCGGCGGTCGCGGGTGGCAGCCGGAAGCCCTGGCGGCAGAAGGGAACCGGTCGGGCCCGGCAGGGCACCATCCGCGCCGTCCAGTGGGAAGGCGGCGGCCGGGCGTTTCCTCCGATCCCGCACGCGTGGACGCAGAAGGTGCCGCGCAAGGTCCGTGCGCTCGCCCGTCGGTCCGCGTTCAATGCGCGCGCCGAGGGCGAACGTGTGGTGCTGGTCGACGCCTTCACGATGGACGCACCGAAGACGGCGACGTTGCGCAGCTATCTCGAGACCATCGAGCTCGGGGGGCGCAAGGTGCTGATCCTCACCGACGGCCTGAAAGAGGCGGTGTACCTTTCCGCCCGGAACCTTCCCTCGGTCGAGGTTCGGCCGTTCGGGACGGAGGCCGCGTACGACATTCTCTGGGCCGATACGGTCGTCATCGAGCGTGGGGCGATCGACGCGCTCGGCGCGGCGTCGGCCGACGGAAGCGAGGAGGGCGACGATGCGTGACCCCCGCGATGTGATCGTGCGGCCGGTCGTGACGGAGAAGTCCGCCCGTCACATGGAAGAGGCGAACGTCTACACCTTCGTCGTGAACAAGGCGGCCAACAAGATCGAGATCGGCCAGGCCGTCGAGAAGCTGTGGGATGTGACGGTGACCGACGTCCGCACCATGAACTACGCCGGCAAGGCCCGGCGGGCGCTCATGGGCCGGATGAGCCGGAACCGTGACATCGGACGTCGTCCGTCGTTCAAGAAGGCGCTGGTGACCCTCGCCGAGGGTGACCACATCGAGTTCTACGAGGTGGGGTGAGGACCTGAGCCATGGCGATCAAGAAGTTCAAGCCCGTGACGCCGGGAACCCGGTTCCGCTCCACCATGGAGTCGACCGAGGTCACCCGCAGCACGCCCGAGAAGTCCCTGGTCGAGCCGCTCACCAAGTCGGGTGGGCGCAATCACCACGGGCACATCACGATCCGTCGGCGCGGCGGGGGCCACAAGCGGAAGTACCGCCGTATCGACTTCCGTCGTGACAAGACCGGCGTGCCGGGCGTCGTTCGCGAGATCGAGTACGATCCGAACCGGACCGCGCACATCGCGCTGGTCGTGTACGCCGACGGCGAGAAGCGCTACATCCTTCACGTTCGGGACATGAAGGTCGGCGACGTCGTCATGGCGGGGCCCGAGGCGGACATCAAGCCCGGCAACGCGTTGCCGCTCTCGCACATTCCGCTCGGCACGACGATCCACAACGTCGAGCTGAAGCCGGGCAAGGGCGCGCAGATGGCGCGTTCGGCGGGCGCGGGGGTCCAGGTTGCGGCGAAGGAGGGCGACTACGTCACCCTGCGGCTGCCCTCGACCGAGATGCGCCGCGTGCACCGCAACTGCATGGCTACCGTCGGGCAGGTGGGCAACGCCGACCACGAGCTGACGTCCATCGGCAAGGCCGGCGCGGTGCGCTGGCGCGGCCGTCGGCCGAAGGTTCGCGGTGTGGCCATGAACCCCGTCGACCACCCTCTGGGGGGTGGAGAAGGGCGCACGTCGGGCGGTCGTCCTCCGGTATCCCCGTGGGGCACGCCGGACGGCAAGAAGACGCGCCACCGGAAGAAGAAGTCCAGCAAGTTCATCGTGCGCGGCCGCAAGCGCGGCAAGGCCACGAAGAGCTAACGCCTCGAGAGCGGAAGAGACATGGCACGTAGCATCAAGAAGGGACCGTACATCGACGAGAAGCTCCTCCTGAAGGTGGAGGTGATGAACTCGCGCAGTGAGAAGAAGGTCGTGAAGACCTGGGCGCGCGCGAGCACCATCTCGCCGGAGTTCGTCGGTCATACGGTCGCCGTGCACAACGGGAACAAGTTCATCCCGGTGTACATCACCGAAAACATGGTGGGCCACAAGCTCGGCGAGTTCGCCCCGACCCGGCTGTTCCGCGGGCACGGTGGCAAGCTGGCCGACAAGCGGTCCAAGCGGTAAGCGTGGATCCGGAGAGAGAAGCCATGGAAGCGAGGGCGATTGCCCGGTTCGTGAGGATGAGCCCGCGGAAGGTCCGCCTGGTGGTGGATCAGATTCGCGGCAAGAGCGTCAACGACGCCTACGCCATCCTCCAGTTCTCGAAGAAGGCGGCCGCCGAGCCCGTCTCGAAGACGCTGCGTTCCGCGGTGGCCAACGCCCAGTATCGGGCGCAGGACGCGGGCGACGTGGTGGATGTCGACGAGCTCGTGGTCCGTGAGTGTTTCGTGAACGAGGGGCCCACGCTCCGTCGTTTCCGGGCTGCCGCCATGGGGCGCGCCGCGCCGATCCGCAAGCGCACGAGCCACATCACCGTGGTCGTCGACAGCAAGGACGCGTAGAGGATATGGGACAGAAGACGCACCCGACCGGGTTTCGCCTGGGGATCATCAAGGACTGGAAGTCCCGCTGGTACGCCGAGCGCGACTTTCCGCGCCTCCTGAAGGAGGACGAGACGATCCGCCAGTACCTGCACCGCCGCATGGCGCACGCCGCCCTCTCCGAGGTGGAGATCGAGCGTAAGCCGTCGAAGATCGTCGTCACGATGCACACGGCGCGGCCGGGTGTGGTGATCGGCAAGCGCGGCGCCGAGGTGGACAAGCTCCGTGACGAGCTGGCCATGCTCACGCAGAGCGAGATCTCGGTGAACGTGGAAGAGATCAAGCGCCCCGAGGTCGACGCACGCCTCGTGGCCGAGAACGTCGCCCACCAGCTCCGGCAGCGTGTGAGCTTCCGCCGCGCGATGAAGCGCGCGGTGCAGAGCGCGATGCGCGCCGGCGCCGAGGGCATCAAGATCCAGTGCTCCGGACGACTCGGCGGCGCCGAGATCGCCCGGACCGAGGGATACAACGAGGGCCGGGTTCCGCTCCACACGCTGCGGGCCGACATCGACTACGCCCAGCTCCACGCCTTCACGACCTACGGCACCATCGGCGTGAAGTGCTGGATCTTCAAGGGCGAGGTGGTCGAGGAACGGCGCGGCCGAACCTACTCCACCGGCCAGTAAGACGAGGACGAGACGATGCTATCGCCGAAGCGGGTCAAGTACCGGAAGAAGCACAAGGGCCGCATGCGCGGTCAGGCCAACCGTGGAAACAAGGTTTCCTTCGGGGAGTTCGGCCTGCAGGCCGCGGAGCCGGCCTGGATCTCGAACCGCCAGATCGAGGCCGCGCGTGTCGCGATGACGCGTCACATCAAGCGTGGCGGCAAGGTCTGGATCCGGATCTTTCCCGACAAGCCGATCACCCAGAAGCCTGCCGAAACCCGCATGGGCAAGGGTAAGGGCAACCCCGAGGGGTGGGTGGCGGTCGTGAAGCCGGGACGGGTGATGTTCGAGCTGGAGGGAGTGCCCGAGGCGGTCGCACGGCGTGCCATGGAACTGGCCGCCGCCAAGCTGCCGATCAAGACCCGTTTCCTGGTGCGTGAGCGCCAGCTCGGCAGCTGACGGAGGACACGATGAAGGCAGACGAGATCCGCGAGTGGGACGACACGGAGATCCGGGCCCGCCTCGGCGAGCTGGCGGAGGAGCGGTTCAGGCTCCGCTTCCGGTCGGCCACCATGGAGCTGGAGAACCCGGGGCTCGTGCGTCAGATCCGGCGCGACATCGCCCGGCTGAAGACCATCCTTCGCGAGCGTGAGCTCGCGGGCAACGAGTGACCGAGCGAGCCATGGCGAACAGCGAACAGGACCTCACGACGGCCGAGGCTCCCTCGAGGGGCCGCCGCAAGACGCGGACGGGCGTGGTGGTCAGCGACAAGCAAGAGAAGACGGTGACGGTGAGCGTGGAGCGCCGATTCCCGCATCCGCTCTACGGGAAGCAGGTGACGCGCACGAAGAAGTACCACGCGCACGACGAAGAGAACCAATACCAGGTGGGCGACGTGGTGCGGATCGTGGAGACCCGCCCGCTGTCGAAGACCAAGCGCTGGCGCGTGGTCGAGCTCATCGAGCGGCCCGCGTGATCGGAGAACCACGATGATTCAGCAGGAATCGATGCTCCGGATCGCGGACAACACGGGCGCCAAGACGGCGCTCTGTATCCGTGTTCTGGGCGGGTCCCGGCGCCGCTATGCCCGGGTCGGTGACGTGATCGTCGCCACGGTCAAGGACGCGATCCCCAACGCCCCGGTGAAGAAGGGCGATGTGGTGAAGGCCGTGATCGTGCGCACGAGCAAGGAGATGCGCCGGCGCGACGGAACGTACATTCGTTTCGACGACAACGCCGCCGTGATCCTGAATCCCAATGGGGAGCCGCGAGGCACGCGTATCTTCGGGCCGGTGGGCCGAGAGCTTCGCGAGAAGCGCTACATGAAGATCGTGTCTCTGGCGCCCGAGGTGTTGTGAGATGAAGCACAAGGACACGACCGCGAAGCAGCGTAAGCATCGCATCGTGAAGGGAGACCGGGTCCGCGTGATCCGGGGGAACTTCCGCGACCAGGAGGGCACGGTCCTCCAGGTGCTCCCCGACCACGATCGCGTGATCGTGGAGGGTGTGAACATGCGGAAGCGGCATCAGCGCCCGAGTCAGATGAACCCGGAAGGGGGCATCGTGACGTTCGAGGCGCCGCTGCACATCTCCAACGTGATGCTGATCGATCCCGCCACGGACACCGCGAGCCGGACCCGCCTCCAGGTGGAGGCCGACGGCACGAAGGAGCGGATCGCCGTGAAGACGGGCAACCCGGTGCCCCGTCCGCACTGAGCGGAACGCGCCGACGCGCGAACGTGGACGTGACGAAGCCGTCCACGCGACCGAACCCTGACGAGCGGGGCAGACCCCGCCATGAGAGACATGGAAGCGACACCCAGACTCCTGAGGCACTACCACGAGCACGTCCGGCCGACGCTGGCGGAGCTCTTCGGGTTTTCGAACCCGCATCAGATTCCTCGTATCGCCAAGGTCACGATCAACGTGGGCGTGGGCGATGCGTCGAAGAACCAGAAGCTGCTCGACAGCGTGGTCGACGAGCTCGGTGCGATCACCGGGCAGAAGGCCAACGTGACGCGTGCCCGGAAGTCGATCTCGAACTTCGGGCTCCGCGAGGGCATGCCGGTCGGGGCCTCGGTCACGCTGCGCGCCTCGCGCATGTACGAGTTCCTGGATCGTCTGGTGAGCGTGGCGGTGCCCCGCATTCGTGACTTTCGGGGGCTTCCGACGCGATCCTTCGACGGCCGTGGGAACTACACCATGGGCGTGAAGGAGCAGATCATCTTCCCCGAGATCGACTACGATCGGGTGAACAAGATCCACGGCATGGACATCACGGTGGTCACCACGACCGACAAGGACGACGAGGCCCTGGCGCTGCTGCGCGAGATGGGCTTCCCGTTCCGGGGTGAAACGCCGGTGATCATCGGGAAGAACGGCGGGTGACGGCCCGCGGTCGAGTGACTAGACACCAGGTTCTGGGGGAGTAATGGCCAGGAAGGCGCTCGTCGAGAAGACGAAGCAGGAACCCAAGTACAAGGTCCGCCACCGCAACCGCTGCCAGCGGTGCGGACGGCCGAGGGCCTACATCCGGAAGTTCGGCATCTGCCGGGTTTGCTTTCGGGAGATGTCGCTCCGGGGAGAGATTCCCGGCGTTCGGAAGTCGAGCTGGTGAGAGGACGGATACACCCATGATGACGGATCCCATCGCGGACATGCTCACCCGTATCCGGAACGCCGGCGCTGCCGGCCACCGGTGGGTGGACCTCCCGGTCTCGAAGCTCAAGGTCGAGGTCGCGCGACTCCTGAAGGAGAACCACTTCGTCTTCGACTTCAAGGTCCTGGACGACGGCCGCCACGGCGTGCTTCGGGTCTACCTGAAGTACTACGACGGCAAGCCGATCATCCGGCACCTCGAGCGGGTCTCGCGGCCCGGTCGACGGCACTACGTCGGCGCGAGTGACGTGCCCTCCGTACGAAACGGCCTGGGGATCGCCATTCTGTCCACCTCGCGTGGGCTGATGTCCGATCGCATGGCGCGCCAGGAGGGCGTGGGCGGCGAGCTCATGGCCCTGGTCTGGTAGGAGAGTCTGGAACGATGTCTAGAATCGGAAAGCAGCCGGTCGCCCTGCCGAAGGGTGTCGAGGTGTCGGTCGACGGCGCCACCGTCCGGGTCAAGGGACCGAAGGGAGAGCTCTCCCTCGAGGTCCACCCCGAGATGGCGGTCGCGGTCGAGGACGGCGAGATCAAGGTCACCCGGCCGTCGGACCAGGCGCGGCACAAGGCCCTTCACGGCCTCACGCGCTCGCTGGTCTCGAACATGGTCGAGGGCGTCACCGACGGGTTCACCCGCACGCTCGAGATCGTCGGCGTGGGGTACCGCGCCGAGAAGAAGGGCAACGCGCTCGGGTTGAGCCTGGGGTTCTCGCACCCCGTCCAGTTCGACCCGCCGTCGGGTATCAACATCGAGGTGCCGAACCCGACGACGGTCGTCGTGCAGGGCGCGGACAAGCAGATGGTCGGTCAGGTTGCGGCGGTGATTCGCGGCTACCGGCCCCCGGAGCCCTACAAAGGGAAGGGCATCCGGTATCAAGGTGAGCAGATCCGGCGTAAGGCCGGCAAGACGGCGGGGAGCTGACGATGAGTGTCTTTGCGAGGCAGAAGAAGTCACGCCGGACGTCGCGCCTGCGTCGGCATCGCCGGATCCGGAAGCGGGTCGCCGGCACGGCCGAGCGGCCGCGCCTGGTGGTCTACCGCTCGATCCGCAACATCGAGGGCCAGCTCGTCGACGACGACGCGGGCCTCACGCTGGTCGGGCTTTCCACCCTGGACCCGGCACTGCGAGAGTTCGAACCCGAAGGCCAGAACCGGAAGGTCGAGCATGCGTTCGCGGCCGGAAAGAAGCTTGCCGAGCGCGCGCGCGAACAGGGAATCGAGGCCGTGGTCTTCGACCGTGGCGGGTACAAGTACCATGGCCGGGTGAAGGCTTTCGCCGATGGCGCCCGTGAGGGAGGACTGAAGTTCTGATGGCCAAGGATAGGAAGCAGAGCCGCGGTCGGGAGTCCGACCTCGTCGAGAACGTGATCCACATCAACCGCGTCGCCAAGGTGGTGAAGGGCGGTCGTCGGTTCTCGTTCTCGGCCCTGGTGGCGGTCGGCGACCAGAAGGGCAACGTGGGCGTCGCGATCGCCAAGGCGAACGAAGTGGCCGAGGCCATTCGCAAGGCCTTCGAGCACGCCCGCCGCAACATGGTCCAGGTGCCGGTCGTGAACGGTACCCTGCCGCACGACATCGTCGGCGAGTGGGGCGCTGGGCGCGTGCTGCTGCGCCCGGCCTCGCCGGGTACCGGCGTGATCGCCGGTGGGCCGGTGCGCGCGGTGCTCGAGGCCGCCGGAGTCACCGACGTACTCACGAAGAGCCTGGGCACGAACAATCCGATCAACGTCGTGCGCGCCACGCTCGACGGGCTCACGCATCTCGTGACCCCGGAACAGGTGGCGGCCGAACGCGGCATTTCCGTCGAGGCGCTTGGAGTGGTTCGCCATGGCTGAGAAGAACAAGATCGAGGTCACCCAGGTCCGTAGCCGGTCGGGTCGGCCCGAGAAGCACCGTCGCACGCTCGAAGCTCTGGGTCTCAAGAAGAACCAGACGAGCGTGATCCATGAAGATACGCCGGCCATCCGCGGGATGGTGCGGCAGGTGAGCCACCTCGTCTCGGTACGCGAGATCGAGGGCTGACGAGGAAAGGACGATGGCGGAACTCCATGATTTGAGCCCGGCGGGTGGGTCGCACCGCGACCGCAAGCGCGTCGGACGAGGCCCCGGATCGGGGACGGGAAAGACGGCTGGCCGTGGCCAGAAGGGTCAGAAGGCGCGGAGCGGAGCCTCGATTCCCGCGGGATTCGAGGGCGGCCAGATGCCGCTGCATCGGCGTATTC
>CBFGQV010000090.1:0-8974 GCA_965651045.1 uncultured bacterium | reverse complement strand
ACACGACGCTCTTCCGATCTCTCCGGCTCGGCGGCCTCGGCGCCGGGGCGGTCGCCGCGGCCCGGAGCGGAGACCCGGACCGTACCGCGCTGCTGCGGGCGGTCCTCGAGGCCTTCGAAGACGCACTCCGAACCGGTTCGGCCGTCGACGCGGCCGGAGTCTTCGATCTCGCCGCGGTCGCCCTCGAGCGCGGCGCCGAGCCCCCCGAAGGCCGGGTGCTGCTCATGCCCGGCATGGACCGGCGCGGCGTGCGCGGGCGATTCCTGGACGCCCTTCGGCGCGCCGGCGCCGAGCTCCTCGACACCGACCCGCTACCCGGGCTGTCAGCGCCGTCGGGGGTGCTCTGGCCCGAACCGAAGACCGACGCTCCGGGCCCACCGGAACTCGACGACCTCCCGCTCTTTCGCTCGGCTCCCTCGCGACCCGTACCTCGCGCGCGGTCCGTCGAGTTCTTCCGCGCGGCCGGCGTGCACGAAGAGCTGCGTGAGGTGCTGCGTCGGGCCATGGCGTCGGGCCGCCCGTGGGAGGAGATCGAGATCCTCACCCCCGACCCGTTCACCTACGGGCCCGCCCTGCACGCCCTGGCCGCGCGACTCGAGGTGCCCGTGACCTTCGCCGTGGGTCTGCCGATCCAGCGTACCCGCCCCGGGCGGGCCGTCGCCGCCTACCTCGCGTGGATCAGCGAGGACTTCCCGGCGCCCGTGCTGCGTCGCATGCTCGAAAGCGGAGACCTCGCCGCGCCGGGCGAGCCTCCGGACCGTTCGCCCTGGCTCGCGCGGCGGCTCCGGGACCTGCGCATCGGGTGGGGCCGGCAACGCTACCTCGACCTCGTCGGCGCGTCGCTCGCGCGGCTCGAGCAGCAGGGTCCGGCGCCGCGCCGCCGCCAGTCGGCCGAGGCCGCCGAGGCCGAGCACCGCGCGACGCTCGCCGACACGCGCCGGCTTCAGCGGCTGCTCCGACACGTGCTCGACGCAACGCCGCCCACGCCGCGGCGCATGGAGACACGCTCCGATCCGGTCTCGCCCGCCCGGGTCGCGCGCGGGGTGCGGGCCTTTCTGGACCTCGTGCACGCCGGTGACGAGGTGGACCGCACGGCGCGGGACCGCCTGCTCCGCGTTCTGGACCGCCTCGGCGCCACCCTGGTGCGGCCCACCACCTTCCGAGCCGCGCTCGGGGTCGTGCGCGACCACCTCGACCTGCGCGTGCCGGCCCCCCGCGCCGAGGGCCGCGCGCCGTGGGTATCGGACGGAGGCGGCCTCCACCTTTCCGACCTCGAGCACGGCGGACTGTCGGGCCGGCCGCTGACCTTCGTGGTAGGGCTGGACGCCGGGCGATTCCCGGGCATCGCCGGACAGGACCCGATTCTTCCCGACGCGCTTCGACGGCGGTTGGCGGCGGGAACCGACGCGCTTCCGACGCTCGACGACCGCCTCGCCACCGCCCGATTCCAGTTGCACGCCGCGCTTGCGCGACTCCAGGGCGACGTGGTCGTGAGCCACCCGTCCTGGGAGGCGTCCGAGGCGCGCCTCCTGCAGCCCGCCTCGGTGGTGCTCGAGATCGCACGCTCGGAGGTCGGCGCGGAGACCATGGGCTACGACGACCTCGACGCCATGCTCGGCGCGCCCGTCTCGCGCATTCCCCGCAGGGGCGCGTGGGTCGATGCCGACGACGTCTGGCTCGCCGCGGTGGGCGACGGCGACCACCTGCTCGCGGCCGAAGACGCGCTCCGGGCGCGTCACGACGTGCTCGACCGTGGGCTCCGGGCCCGCGAGGCGGGCGACGCCGACGCGGCATCGCCGTGGTTGGGGCTCCTGGACCCGCGGGCGGTTCCCGACCCCGCGGGCCCCGACCGGCACCTGTCGGCGTCGGCGCTCGAGGCGGCCGGCGCGTGCACGCTGCGCTTCCTCTATCGGAACGTGCTGCGGGTGTTTCCGCCCGAAGAACCCGACTTCGACCTCGAGCGTTGGCTGCCGCCCAACGAACGGGGCTCGCTTCTGCACGCGGTCTTCCAGCGGGCGGTGGACGGGGCCCGCCTCGGAGATCCCCCGACGTCGTTCGACGACCCGGCCTTCGAGGCGGCCGCGCTGCGCCTTCTTCACGACGAGGCCGCGCGTGCCCGCGAGCTCCACCCGCCCCCCTCGGAATCGATCTACCAGGCCGAGATGGAGGACCACGAGGCCGACGTACGCTCGTTCGTGCGCCTGCTGCGCGAAGGGGTCTCGCCCGATCGGGTGGTCGCGACCGAGTACCCGTTGGGGGGTGAGGAAGGCCACGCGATGCTCGAGCTTCCCGACGGCACCCGGATCCGGCTCGTGGGGCGCATCGACCGCGTCGACCGTCTCGACGACGGACGACTGCGCGTGGTCGACTACAAGACCGGCCGCGTCTGGGGGCACGAAAAGGAGCTCGGAGCCTTCAACGGGGGCCGCCGCCTGCAACACCTTCTGTACAGCGAAGCGCTCGAGGCCGATGCCGCGCTGGACGCCGAGGTCGCGAGCGCCGAGTACCACTACCCGACGGTGCGGGGCGAGAACGAGACCGTGCCCTACGCGCGGGAGCACCTCCGGGGCGGCCTCGCGCTGGTGCAGCACATTCTGGACGCCGTGCGCGCGGGGCGGTACCTGCCCACCGACGATCCGCGCGACTGCAGGTTCTGCGACTACGCGACGATCTGCCGGCACGGCGTCGTAGGCGGCGGCGACGACGAACGCACCCCGTCGAATCGACGCGTCGAGTGGGCGGCCCGCCGACTCACCGAGGACGACCCGGTGCTCGCGGAACGGGCCCGCGTCCGTGGCTTCGAAGAGGACCTGCGGTGAGCGGCCGCCCCCTGCCCCCGGACCAGGCGGCGCGGCGCGTCATCGCAGAAGAGCTCGACCGCAATCTGCTGGTCGAAGCCGGCGCCGGGTCGGGCAAGACCACCGCCCTGGTGGAGCGCATGGTGCGGCTCATCGCGACCGGCACGGCGCAGGTCGACGAGATCGCGGCCGTCACCTTCACCCGAAAGGCGGCGGGCGAACTGAGGCAACGCTTTCAAGAGCGGCTCGAGGGGGCACTCGGCGAGGGAGGGCGCCCGCCGATCGAGCGGCAGCGGATCCATGCGGCGGTACGGGACATCGACCGTGCGTTCATCGGCACGATTCACGCCTTCTGTGCCCGCCTCCTGCGCGAGCGGCCGCTCGAAGCCCGGCTGGACCCCGACTTCCGCGAACTGACCGCCCCCGAAGAAGCCACCCTGTCGAGGTGGTTCTTCGAGACCCACCTCGAGCGGCTCGTCGCCGACGACGCCCCGGTGCTCAAGGAGCTCGCCCGTGTCGCGCTCCGGCCCAGGCAGCTCTTCGGCCTGTTCCGCGCGCTCGGTGAAGCCTCCGACGTCGAGTTTCCGGTCGATCAGGTGGACCCGCCCGACGCCGTCGAGGTCGCCGAGCTGCGCGAGCGCCTCGACGACCTGCTTCGGCGGGCCGACCCGGGCATTCCCGACCCTCGTGAGGCGAGGCTCGACTCGCTCCAGAAGAAGGTCCGGCGTGCGCTCTTCCAGGTGGCGGTCCGAGGCCTCGGGCGCGACGCGGTGTTGTTCGAGGTGGCGCAGTCGTTCTGCGGCAGCAGAGAGCAGAACATCACACTCAAGTGCTGGCCGACGGGGGGCGCGCACGCGAAGGAGATGAAGGCGGGCTTCGACGCCCTGTTCGCCGAGCCCGCGCCCGGCGACCCGCCGCCCCTCGGACGCCGTCTGGTCGAGGAGTGGCAGGCGCATCGGTATGGCCCGGTCATGCGCTTCGTCGGCGAGGCGGCCGAAGCCTTCGCTCGGTACCGGCGCCGCAACGGCCAGCTCACCTTCCACGACCTGCTCGTGCTCGCGGTCGGGCTGCTCCGGAGCTCGGAGCACGCGCGGGAAGCGCTGGGCCGACGGTTCCGGCGCATTCTGGTCGACGAGTTCCAGGACACCGACCCGCTCCAGGCCGACCTCGTCTTCCTCCTGGGCTCGGCGCCCGCCGACGACCCGCACGAGAACGCCACCTGGGCGAGCCTCGAGCCCCGACCCGGTCAGCTCTTCGTGGTCGGAGACCCCAAACAGAGCATCTACCGGTTCCGCCGCGCCGACATCTCGCTCTACAACCGCGTGCGCGAGCGGTTCGCCGCCTTCGGGCAGGTGCTGTTGCTCACGGCGAACTTCCGGTCGGTGTCCGAGGTCGGCGAGCTCGTCGAGGGCGTCTTTCGGGGCGGCGACGGGTTGCCCGACACCGCCACCGACGAGCAGGCGGCCTTCGCCCCGCTCGCGACCGTGCCCTTCGCGCAGGGGCAGGAGCCGACCCAGCGCGGCATCTACTGGTACGAGGTGCCGGACGCCGTCGCCGGGCGCGGCGCCGACGTCCTGGCCTGGGACGCCGAGAGCATCGGGTCGTGGATCGCCGCCCGCATCGAGTCGTGGCGACGGTGGCAGGAGGGCGGCGCGCACGGCCCACCGCCCGCGGGAGCCCGCCCGCCGGGCGACTTCCTCGTGCTCACGCGCAAGCGGTCGGGGCTCGCCGAGCACGCGCGCGCCCTCGAAGCCCGCAATGTGCCGGTGGTGGTTTCGGGCTCCGGGGTCGGCGTCGAAGAGGAACTCCGGGAGCTCCGCACCGTGCTCGAGGCGCTCGCCGATCCGGACGATCCGGTCAAGGTCGTGGCCGCCCTCGAGGGCCTCTTTTTCGGACTCGACCTCGAGCAGCTCGTCCAGTATCGCGAGGCGGGTGGGCGGTTCGATCCCCGGCGCGTCACCGCCTCCGACCCGGGACCGGTCGCCGACGCGCGTCGGCGCCTCGGCGAGTGGTGGGCGCGGGCGCAGGCCAACCCCGCCGATGAGCTGGTGGAGAGAATCGTCGCGTCGATCGGCCTGCTTCCCTGGACCGCGGGCGGCGAGTTGGGCTCGATCCGCGCGGGCGCGCTCGCCTTCACGCTGGACACGATCCGTCGCACGGCGCTCGACGGGCACGCGTCGCTTCAGGGCGCGCTCGACGCCCTGGCGCTGGTGCTGGACCAGGACGACAACGACGTCGAGGCCCCCCTGGAGCCCGGACGCGCCGACGCGGTACGGGTCATGAACCTGCACAAGGTCAAAGGACTCGAGGCGCCGGTCGTCGTGCTGGCGTATCCGGCGGGCAGCATACCGCGAGGTCGTTCGATGGTGGTCGAGAGAGACGCCGACGGCCGCGTCTTCGGTTGGTGCGCCGTCGAGGAACGGCAGGGCTGGACCACCCTCACGCTCGCCGCGCCCCCGGACTGGAAAGAGCGGGCCGAGCGCGAGCTGGCCTTCGAAGACGCCGAGGAAGTGCGACTTCTCTACGTCGCCGCCACGCGCGCCGCCGAAGAACTCGTCGTCGGTTTTCGCGGCGGCAAGGCGAAGGACAACCCCTGGCATCGCTTCGAAACGTGGGTGCGCGCCGAGGGTGAGCCCCTCGGTATCACGCCCCGGCCCGCGCCGGAGCGAGACCGCATCGGGCCCGACGCCGACGAACTGGCCGCGCGGGAGCAGAGGGTCGACGCCGACCGGCAGGCACGCGCGCGCGCCGGCTACCACTTCCACACCGTGACGTCGCTGGTGAAGGGGGATTCCCCCGCAGCCTCGGACCCGGGCGGGCCGCCTTCCGAAGCCGAACAGGTGACGATCCGGTGGCGGCTCGCGCGCGCCGACTCGGGCGGCCCCGGCGGGCTCGAGTGGGGCAACGCGGTGCACCAGACGCTCGAGGCCGCCGGCCGCGGAATCGAGGGCGACGCGCTCCGCGCCGCCGCGCGAACGGCGCTCCTGGACAACGATCGCCCGGTAGCCGACGGAGAGCCTGTCGAGCTCGATACGCTGATCGAACTCGTCGATCGGGTGCTCGACGACGAGCTCTGGAGCCGCGCCCATCGCGCCCGGCGCCGGCTGGTCGAGCAGCCGTTCGTCGTGGAGCGGGACGGCGGTGACGTCGCCGAGTACCTCGAAGGCGTGATCGACCTCGCGTTTCTCGAAGACGACGGGTGGACCGTGGTCGACTACAAGACCGACCGGGGCGACGACCCGGCGCTCGACGAACGGCTCGAGCGCTACCGCGCACAGATCCGCCTGTACGCCCGCGCCCTCGAGCACCTCAGCGGCGAGCCCGTGGCCCGGCGCATCTTGTGGTTCGTGCGGGGCGGGCGCCGGGAAGAGGTAGCGGCAGACTGACGCGATCGGCCATGCTTGCGTCGCATCACGACATAGTGTATCAATGCATTTAGTCTCGATGCAGTGCTTGGGCGTTCCGCGTGAGGGGAGGTCGGGAGCATGTCGCCAGCTTCGTCGTCGCAGGCCGTTTCGGAGCCTGTTCTCTACATTCTGTTGAGCCTGGCCGAGGCCCCGCTTCACGGCTACGGCATCATTCTGAGGGTCGAGGAGTGGACCGGGGGCCGCCTGACGCTCCGCACGGGTACGCTCTACACCGCGCTCCGGAGGCTCCACGAGCAGGGCGTCATCGAAGAGGTCGCGCAGGCGGACTCGGAAGACGACCGACGCATACACTACCGCCTCACCGAATCGGGCTACGCGCTCGTGCGCCGGGAGGCCGAGCGCGTGCGTCGGCTCGCCACGTTGGCCGAGCGGGTGGTCGGATGAACGGGCCGGAGCGGTGGTACCGGCTCGCACTCCGTACGCTGCCCGAACGCGTGCGGGTGCGCGACGGAGCGCTCATGCGCGTGACCTTCCGTGCATTGCTCGCGCGGGCGCGAACGCGGGGACGAGGGGCGGTGTGGCGGCTCACGGCGGCCGAGGTCACGAGCCTGGTGGCGTTGGGGGTGCGAGCGCGCGTGGCCGGCGCTCGGTTCGGGGCACCCAACCTGACCGCCCCCGGCCGGCGGATCCGTCGGCGACCCTCCTACGCCCTCGCGGTCGTTGGAACGCTTGCCCTCGGCGTGGCCGCGAGCACAGCGGTCGTCTCGGTCGTGGGGGTCGTCCTCGTACAGACCCTTCCCATGGACCATGCCGAGCGGCTGGCTCACGCGATGTCGGTCGAGCCGGGCGGCTCCGTGGGTGAGGCCACCTTCGGGGTCGCCCCGATGTCCTTTCTCGTCTGGCGAGACCTCGACGATCTCTTCGAAGCGCTGGAGGGATTCCACCGTGATGTCCGCGTCGTGACCGGCGACGAAGGTCCGCCCGAGCAGGTTCGCGCCGCCGTGGTCACCCCCGGTCTGTTCTCGCTCCTCGGCGTGCGCCCGGTGCTCGGCCGCACCTTCACCGGATCGGAAGGTGGGCCGGGAGACGCGAACCACGCGCTGATCGGGGCCGAGCTCTGGGCACGGCGCTTCGGCTCCGACCCCGGCGTCGTCGGCCGCCGAATCGTCCTCGACGGCGTGCCGACCACCATCGTCGGCGTCCTGCCCCCGCGCTTCGCCTTCCCGGAGTCGTCGACCCAGCTCTGGCTTCCGGTCGCGCCCACGGCATCGGCTCTGCAGCCGGTGGGGGGGACTCCACCGGTACCGGCGCTCGACGTCGTGGCGCTGCTACGGCCGAACCTTTCGCGTGACGACACGAACGCGCGCATCGCGGCCCGGGCCGACGATCTGGTCGCGGCCGGTGCAACGCGCCTGCCGGTCCTCTTCACCATGGAGTTCTTCACGACGCCCGAACAGACGCGGCGCGTCCTGATGATCGTCGGCGGTGCGGTTCTCCTCGTGCTCCTCACCGCCGCGGGGAACGTCGCTTCACTCGGGCTCTCCGAGGCCTTTGAGCGACGACAGGAGCTCTCGATGCGCGTCGCGCTCGGCGCGAGCACCGGCCGCCTGGTATCGGACTCCTTCGTCGAGAACCTGCTGCTCGCGTCGTTGGGCAGCGCCCTGGGCGTGGGTGGCGCCTATCTGATCCTCTCCGCGCTGCTCCCCATGATGCCCGACCAACTCGACATCAACACCTGGGGGCTCGACCTGAGCGTCTGGCCACACGGAGCCGTCTTCGCGGCCGCCGCGACCCTTGCCACCGCGGCGACCGTGACGGCCCTTACGCACCTTCGTGAAGGCCGACCGGGTTCGCGGCGGCTCACGGTCGGGGGGGCTGCCACCGACTCGAACGAGCGACTTCGCGCACAGCAGGTGCTCCTGGGCGGCCAGATGGCGCTCGCCGTGATCCTGCTCGCGGGATCGGCCCTCATGACCGCCACGGTGCGGGGCCTCGTCCGCGTCGACACCGGCTACGCCGGCGACCGCGTGCTGGTTGCGAGCCTGCGAATCCCGACCGGCATGATGATCGAGAGCGCGGGCGACGGCGCCGACGACCGAGCGGCCGCAATGGACGCGCGTTTTCGCGAGTTCGAAGACGCTCTTCGCCGCATTCCGGGGGTTCGCGGCGTGGCCACGACCACGTCGCCGCTTCCGCTCACCCGCGCCCGCTTCCGACCGACCCTCGAGACTCCCGATGGAGCGCCGCTCGAGTCCGCGGCAGACGACGAATCGCTGCCGATGCAGGCCCGCGCAGCCGCGATGTTCCTGCCGACCTCCGACGTGACCCCGGGCTTCTTCGAAGCGTCGGGCGTGCAGATCATCGAGGGGCGCGAGTTCACCGACGCCGACGATCCGGCGACGGCCGCCATCGTGAATGACGTGTTGGCGCGACGCCTCTGGCCTGATCGGAGCGCCGTCGGGCGCCAGTTCCGCATGAATCCGCGGGAGCCCTGGCGGACCGTCGTAGGCGTTTCGGCACCGGCGGCCCAGATGGACCTTCGAGACATGCGTGGCGACGGTGCCGAAGTCTACCTGCCGCTCGACCGGACCCGTTTCGGTGTCTACCGGACGTTCGTGCTGAGAACGGACGGAGATCCGGAGGAACTCATCGGCGCCGTGCGCCGGTCGATCTGGTCGATCGACCCCCATCAGCCCATCGAGCGTCTGCTTCCCCTCGACGACGCCTTCGGCGAGACCTTTCAACGCGAGCGATTCCTGCTCCTGCTCATCTCCTGCTTCGCCGTCATCGCCACGCTGCTCGCGGCCA
>CBFGQV010000089.1:0-9119 GCA_965651045.1 uncultured bacterium | reverse complement strand
CGACTCCGCTTCCTTCGTACTCCGTGCGGCCGTGCAACCGCTGGAACGCGCCGAAGATGCGCTCCTCGTACTGGGGCTCGAACCCGATGCCGTTGTCCTGCACGCACACCGCGACCCACCGCCGGGGGTCGTCGTCGGGCGGCTCGCCGGTCGTCCGCCGCGCCACGATCTCCAGCGGACGCGAGGGGTCGCGATACTTGAACGCGTTGCCGAGCACGTTCTGGAACACGAGTTTGAGAAGCGCGGAATCGCCCTGCACGACCCACGACGAATCGTCGGGTTCCACACGGAGCGCCGCGTCGACCCGGGGCCACGCGCTCTGCAGCTCGCCGAAGGTCGCGCGCACGAGCGCTGCCAGATCGACCGCGGTCGGCCGCGGCCGCTCCCGGCTCACGCGCGCCAACCTAAGCAGGTCGTCGATGCGGGTCTGCATGCGCTCCGCGGCGGCCGTGATGCGCTCGAGAAGTTCGAGCGACTCCGGGTCGCCCAGCGTCGGATCGCGCAGGCGCGCGTGCAGTCGATCGGCGAAGACCCGCACCTTGCGAAGCGGCTCCTGCAGGTCGTGCGAGGCCGCGTGGGCGAACTCCTCGAGCTCGCGATTGCTTCGCCGCAACTCGCGATCGGCTTCGTCGCGGGCGCGCTCGGCGCGCCAGGTGGCGGTGCGGTCCTCGAGCGCGACCAGAATCCGCTCCCGCGCGCCCTGCGTGCCGACGATCTCGCGGGCGTTCACGAGCATCACGCGCCGCCCGAGCCCGGGAAAGACGTGGTCGACCTCGAAATCGCGCACCTCGCGGTGCTCGGGAAGCACCGACTCGAGCAACTCTCGGAGCGCGGGAACGTTCCAGGCTCCCTGCCCGAGGTCGAAGAGCGAGCGCCCGGCGATCTCGCGCTCGGCGACGCGGAAGTGCCGCTGGAAGGCGCGGTTCGACGCCTCGACACGGAGCGCGTCGTCCAGGACCAGCAACGGCTCCCGGATCGTGTCGAAGATGGCTCCGGCGATGGAGGTCGGGTCGGCGCGTGGAACCATGGGTGCGGCGCGGAAGGAATGGTGTGTGCCGAGTATAGGGCGGGCTCGGGCACCGGGGCCAGCGGTCCGGGCCGGCCCGTCTCGTCACGACCACCCCTCGCGGTTCGTTGCTCGGGTACCCGTACCCCACGACGACCGGTACCCGGAGGCCTCATGCTTCGACGCACGTCCGTCACGCTTCTCGCGCTCACCACCCTGTTTGCGGGCTGCACCGAAAGCACCGGCCCGGACCCGGCAGGACCCGCGATCACCGAGCTGCCACGGCAGCTCACGGCCGACGAGATCGAGGTCATCGACCGCTCGAACGCCTTCGGGCTCGCGCTCGTACGCGAGATGGCCACGCGCGACGACCGGGCGAACGTCGTGCTCTCGCCCTTCAGCGCGTCGATGGCGCTCGGCATGACCCTGAACGGCGCGGCCGGCACCACCTTCGACGCCATGCGCACGACGCTGGGCTTCGCGGGCATGGAGAAGGAGGCCATCAACGAGGCGTACCGCGGGCTGCTCGAGCTGCTGGTCGACCTCGATCCGGAGGTCGAGCTGGCCGTCGCCAACTCGGTGTGGGCGAATCAGGACGTGCAGTTCCGGCAGACCTTCCTGGACGCCGTCCAGGCGGCCTTCGACGCGCGGGTCGAGAGCCGCGATTTCGCCGATCCCGCCACGCTGGACGCCATCAACGCCTGGGTGGACGACAACACCCGCGGCCGAATCCCCACGATCATCGACCGGCTCGACCCCGACCTGCTCATGTTGCTGGTCAACGCCGTGGCCTTCGACGCGCGCTGGCGCGAGGCCTTCGACCCCGACGATACGCGCCGCCAGGACTTCACGCGGGCCGACGGGTCGACGGTCGAGGTCGACATGATGACCATCGACCAGGTCGAGCTGCCGATCGGGGGCGGCGCCGACTACCAGGCCGCCGAGCTGCCCTACGGCGGCGGCGCGTTCGGCATGGTCGTCGTCGTGCCGCAGGGGCCGGGCACGATCCGCGACTGGGTGGCGGGCCTCGACGCGGCGCGCTGGCAGGAAGTTCTCGACGGGCTGACCACCCTCGAGGTCGACCTGTTGGCGTTGCCGCGTTTCAAGCTCTCGTACGACGCCATGCTGAACGACGCGCTCCAGGCCATGGGCATGGCGGAGGCGTTCTACCCGGGGGCCGACTTCTCGGCGCTCTCCGACCAGGCGGCGTGCATCGACTTCGTTCGTCAGAAGACCTTCCTCGAGGTCGACGAGGCGGGCACGAAGGCCGCAGCGGCAACCGCGGTGGGCGTGGGCCCGACGTCGTTCATCGGGCTCGTCGCCGACCGTCCCTTCCTGCTGGCGATTCACGAGCGTTTGACGGGCACGCTGCTCTTTGCGGGCATCGTCGGCGACCCGACGCACGAAGACTCGGGGCCGGCCGAGGGGCAGGGGGTCTGCCACTGACCGCGAAGGTGTCTACGTAGTCTGCCGGGGTGACCTACGTAGGGGGGCGCATGAGAAAAGTCTCGCCCGTCGCCTATGATGCGGCATACATTCGACCCGCACCCCGGGTCGGACCCGTTCCCTCTCGGACGGAGCCAGCATCATGGCCGCACGCGGCGCAGCCTCGACGCCGGACCTACCTCGCGAGCTGCCGATGGTCGGGCGCAAGAGCGACCTCGAGCGCCTGTATCGGCTGTTCGGACACGAAAGCAGGGTCGAGCCCACGATTCTCGTCACGGGGGATCCGGGGGTCGGCAAGTCACGCCTGGCCGGCGCCGTCGCGGCGGAAGCGCGCCGACGCGGGTGGACCGTGGCCGAGGGGCGCGCCTACCCGGTCGAGACGGGCATGCCGTACAGCCTGCTCTCCGACGCGTTCCTGCCGATCCTGAGCGCCTTCGATCCCGCGGCGCTCACGGTGCTCACGCGCGGCACCTCGAGCGAGCTGCGGCAGCTCTTCCCGGCGCTCGAAGGCCCCGACGCCGATCTCGACGAGTGGGACCCGGGCGAGTCCCGCACGCGCCTCTTCTGGGGGTTCACCGAGTTCCTCAAGCGACTCGCCGAGCGCGAGCCGCTGCTGATCGTCGCCGAGGACCTGCACTGGGCGGACCCCTCATCGCTCTCGCTCCTGCATTTCCTGGCGCGGCAGCTCGACGGCGCCCCGATCCGGGTGCTGGGAACGGCGGCGTGGGGCTACACCAAGGACCTCGAAGCGCTCGGACAGTTCGAGCGCTCGCTCGCGTCGATGGGGCGCCTGGCGCGCCACGAGCTCGCGCCGCTCACGCTCGAGGCCACCGACGAGCTCGTGCAGGCGGTTTTCCAGATGGGCGGCCCACCGGTGCGCGAGTTCACCTCGGCGCTCTACGACTGGACGCACGGCAACCCGTACTTCCTCGAAGAGACGCTCAAGGCGCTCGTGCATACCGGCCGGCTGCACCGCCAGAACGGCACCTGGATCGGCTGGGACGCCCGCAGCCTGGACCTGCCCGGTTCGGTGCGCGACGCGCTCCTGCTCCGGCTCGCGTCGCTCTCGCCGGGCGCGAGGGCGGCCGCCGATCTCGTCGCGGTGGGTGGTGGGCGCGCGCCCGTGCGCCTGGTCGGGCTCGTGGGCGGTGCCGACGACGACGAGCTGCTCGGCGCGGTGGAGGAACTCACGGCGCTCGGCGTGCTCGACGAGCTCGAGGAGGGCCGCGACGTGGTGCTCCAGTTCCGGCACCCCATGGTGCGCGAGACGCTCTACCAGGACCTCGGCGCCACGCGCCGCCGGCTCCTGCACCGACAGTTCGCCGAGGGCCTGGAGACGCTCCACGAAGGACGCGAAGCGCCGGTGGATCAGCTCGCGTACCACTTCACCCGGGGCGGGGCGGCGGGCGCCGACGCGCGTTCAGCCCGCTACCTGGCCGAGGCCGGGCGCGCGGCGCTCCGGCGGCACGCCGACCGCGAGGCGGTTGCGTACCTGGAGGCGGCGCTGGAGCGGTACCCGCGTGGGTCCGGTGTCGACCGCGGCCTTCCGCCCCGCCCGGCGATCGAGACCGACCTCGCGCGCGGGTACGGGCGTCTCGGGCGGCTGGCCGACGCGGGCGCGATCTGGTCGGGTCTGTTCGAAGGAGCACGCGCCGAGGGCCGGAGCTCCGACGCGGCCGACGCGCTCCGCCACCTCGGCCTGCTCGCCTTCTGGAGCGGCCGACACGACGAGGCGCTCCGGCACTTCGACCGCGCGCTCGAGACGCTCACCGACGCCGACGCCGAAGACGCCGCGGGCGACGAGGCCCTCGCGGCCCGCGTACTGCTCGCGGCCGGCGTCGCGCTTCAGGAGCTCGGACGCCCCGACGACGCGCGGCTCCGCATCGAAGGGTGCCTCGAGCGCGCGCGGTCGCTCGACGACCCCACGCTGCTGGGTCGCGCGCACCGCGCGCTCGCGCTGCTCTTCACCTGGGTGGGGCGCGCCGACGACGCGCGGCGCCACGGCTGGCAGGCCATCGAACTCGCCGACCGGGCGGGCGACCCGTACGTGCGCTTCTGGGGCCGGTGGGCGCTGGCGTCGCTCGAGGGCCTCACCGGCCACACCGACGAGATGGCCCGGCTCATGAGGCAGGCGCGTCAGGTCTCCGAAGAGCTCCGCTCACCGGTGCTCGGCCTCTGGGCCGCCGAGCTCGAGGTCGAGTACGCCTACGCCGTCGGCGACTGGGACGAGGCCATCGCCCACGGCGAGCGCGCCATCGAGCTGGCGACGGCGCTCGGCCAGACCACCCTGCTGCCCCGGCTGCTCGTGTGGACCGCCACCGTGTACCTGGGCCGTGGCGCCGTCGATCGCGGACGCGAGATGGTCGACCGCGCGTGGTCGCTCGCCGGCCTCGACGGCGAGGGCGGCGGCGACGCGAGGCGCGACGTGCACGTGGTGGTGCCCGCGCACATCGGACAGGCGGCGTGCCTGCTCGCCCAGGGGCGCTACGACGAAGCCGTGGAAGTGGGCGAGGCGGGGGTCGCGCTCGCCGACCGAGTGGGGTACGTCTTCTGGAGCCTGCACCTGCTGCTGCCCATCATCGCCGAGGCGCACGTGAGGCGGCGCGACCTCGCGAGCGCCGCCAAGCTCGGGCAACGCATGCGCCGCGAGGGGCAGCGCATCGGCCACAGGCTCGCCACCGCCTGGGCCGACACCTGCGACGCCCTGGTGCTCTGGGTGTCGGGCGACGTCGAGCGGGGTCTCGGCATGCTCCAGGGCGCCGCACGAGCCCTCGAGGGGATCCCCATGAAGTACGACGCCGCGCGTGTGCGCCGGCAGGTCGCCGGACGCCTGGCCGAGCTGGGCCGCCGAGACGAGGCCCTGGCCGAGCTCCGGCGCGTGCACGACGCCTTCGACGAACTGGGCGCCCAACCCGAACTCGACGCCTGCCGCGAGATGTTCCGCGAGATCGACTCGCGGCCCCCCACCAAGACGCGAGGCGGGCGCGCCGCCGACCTCACCCCCCGCGAGTGGGACGTCGCGGTGCAGGTCTCACGGCGGCTCTCGAACAAGGCCGTGGCGAAGGAGCTCGGCATGTCGCCCCGCACCGTCACCACCCATCTCTCGAACATCTACCGCAAGCTGGACATCGGCTCGCGGGGCGAGCTGGTGGACATGGTGCGCGAGGGAAGGCTGGCGGCGCCGGAGGGTTGACCGGGCCCGGCTACACCTACGCACAACCCCATCTACGTACCCCTACGTAGTCCGCCGTCAAGGCGCGCAGGGCATCGTTCAGGCACCACCCCGGCGGGCCGGGTGTGGACCTACCCAGAACCTCGGAGAGATGCCATGCGAACCCGCGCGAACACCCACACCCTCGTCCTGGTCCTCGCCGCCGGAACGCTGGCGGCGGGGTGCGGCGACTACCTCAACCCGACGGCTCCGGAAGGCGACGACGGCACGGGCGCGACCGCGCCGGCGCTGGCCGCGTCGTCCACGCACGTACCGGCGCCGCTGGTCACGGTTGCCGCCGGGCCCGAGTCGCTCACCTTCTGGCCCTTCACCGGCGCCGATCTCGTCGGCACCCCGCGAGACCCGATCAACCTGATCTTTCCGGCCGCCGATGCACGGCACCTCCGGAGCTGGCTGCTCGGGCTCTCGGGCGACCGCACCGGCGCGCCCTTTCCGCTCGACGCGTTCGACTGCACCTGGAGCGACGCCATGGGCGCACACCAGACGGCGTACGGCGAAGCGATGGGGTGGGAGGGCAGCGCCGTCCAACTCGAATGCGGCGCCTACCAGGGCATTCGCTTTCACGTGCGCCTGTTCCAGTTGGGCGAGTGGGTGGTCGGGGGCGCGCATTTCGAGGTGCAGATTCCGGGCACCAACGAGCACGAAGTGCTGAGCTGGGAACTCGCCGAGGCGCTCGTGGCGGCAGACCTCGTACGGGCCGGGGCGCTGACCGCGGCGCCCGGGCTCACCGACGCGATCACCCCGGCACCCGCATACCGGGCCATCAACCCCCTCGTCTACAACGGCCTGCCGGCCGCGCTCAAGGCGCTCGCGGGCGGGCCCGACGTGGCGACCGATCCCGTGCCGTTGGGCAACGACGGGCGGGCGCGCCTGCTCGCGGTCGCCGGTGCGGACCCGTCCGGGCCGGCCGTCCATCAGGACGCGTTCACGCTCGACTTCGACCAGACGATTCCCAAGCCCTTCTGCATGCAGGGCCCACTCGATTGGCTCGTCGTGAAGGGCCCGATCGAGTTCCGCCAGCAGGTCGTCGAGAGCGCGAGCGGGGCCCTGGTCAGCCACTTCCGCGCCCGCGGGGCGCTCACGCTGACGCCCATCAACCCTCTCACGGGGGCGATGGGGGATCCCCTCGAAGCCCGCGTGAACGAGCAGCACCGAAGCGTGGCGACCGACCGCCTCACCCGCGTCTCGTCGCTCCGCCTCCAGCTCATTCTGCCCGGGAACCGGCCCGAGAGCGGCCGCCTCTTCGCGACGCTTTCGGTGGGGCCCGGCGGCTCGGATCACGGCACGCTCGCGGTGTCGTGCGGAAGCTGACGACACACGGCGCACGGCGCGCGTCGCACTTGCCCCGGCGGCTCTGCCGTCCGATCGTCCGGCGTCCGTTCGTTCAGGACGGGCGCCGGTTCGTTTCGTCTTTCAACGCAGGTTCGTCTACCGGTCGTGTTCACTCTCGAAGATCTGGGCAATCTCGGCGAGTTCGTCGGCGCCGTGGGTGTCGTCGTGTCGCTCATCTACCTCGGGCTCCAGCTTCGCCACAACACGAGCTCGGTGCGCGCGGCGTCGTTCAACGAGATGGTGCAGAACAGCATTCGGCTGCTCGAGCACGGCTTCGCGGACTCGGAGTTTGCGGCCTTTCTCGCGCGAGCCGAAGCCGACCCGGGAGCGCTCGACGACGTCGCGCGCGTGCGCTGGGACTCGTACATGACCGCGGTCTTCCGGCATTTCGGCAACCTCGTCTACCAGCACCGCGTGGGCGCGCTCGACGAGCAGATGTGGCAGAGCTACCGGCGCGACCTGAAGGAACACCTGCGCTCGCCGGCCTGGTCGGCGTGGTTCCGTGAGCACCGCGTGGTGTTCTCGGAGAGCCTGGTGGCCGAGGTGGCGCAGATCGTCGAAGAGATCCGTGCCGAGGGGGCCGTCGTACCGCCGGCGGCCGCGCCCAGCGCCGTGCGACCGCACGCGCTTCCGGATCCGGTCGAGACCGACTGAGAGAACCAGGCGAAAACCCGCCTCGGCCCCCGGCTGGCACGCATGCTGCAACCGTCGAGTGCCACGCCGGAAGTCCCCACGGCGCGGCGCGGCACGCGGTGTGGTGGTTCGGACACCCCTCCAACCCACCTGACGACACCATGACGACGCGAACTTCAGACATGCTCGTACGCTCGCTGGCTACAGCCGGCATTCTCCTGACTTCAGCCGCCTGCTTCGACGACGGTTCGGGCGTCGAGATCATCGACACCGCCACCGTCGAAGGACGGGTCGAGCAGGGCACCAGCGGCGAGGCGCTCGCCGCCGGACCCGCCGCCCAGAGCGCGGCCGAAGCCAGCACCGCGGCCGTGGTCGCGGTCGCGGCCGACGGCACCCTGACGACCCTGGCCACCGCCGAGATCGAAGCCGACGGCTCGTTCCGCATCGACGAGGTGCCCCAGGGGCGGACCGGGCTCCAGGTCGTGGCACGCACCGACGCCGAGGCCGAAGTCGGGCGCGTGGTCGTGCACGAAGAGACCGAGGCCGAAGCGACGATCACGGTCGCGCCCATCGTGCCGGAAACCACGGTCGAGGGCAGGGTCCAGGCACGGCTCCGGGCCAGCGGGAACGCCGCCGCTGCCGACAACTCGGGCGGCGTAGCGCTCTTCGTGCGCATGGACGGCGCCGAGGCCTCGGCGGTCGCGAACGCCGACGCCGAAGTCACGGCGGTCGCGAACGCCTTCGCTGCGGCCCACGCTTGGGCCGAAGCGGGCGCCGCGTCGGTGGCGTCGGAGCTCGAGGGCGGCACCCGCGCCCAGCTCCTCGCCGACGCCGCGATCGACTTCGCGGTGGCGCGGGACGGCGGCGCCTCGCTCGAGGCCGCGCACGAAGCGTTTCTCGAGGCCACCCTCGACGCCTTCGTCGGAGCGGGTGCGAGCGCGGAAGGGCTCGCGCTCCTGACCGCGGCCGAGATGGCTGCGGCGCTCGACGCGTCGGCGTCGGCCGCCGCCGGTACCCGCCTGGCCATCGCAAGGCAGGCCGCACTCGTGAACCTGCGGGCGCGTGAGCGGTTCGCCGCCGAGGTCGGGGGCGATGGCCCCGGATCGAGCGGGACCGCCACTGCCAGCGCACTGGCGAGCGCCCGGGCCGAGATCGACGCCGCGACGACCGTGGCCGAGGTGGAGGCGGCGCTGGACGCGTCGGCGTCTGCCGTCGAGGCGGCGCTCCTGGCGGGCGTGCTCGAAGTGACCGGCGAGCTCGACGCCGTGCTGGCGGCGCAGGTCGAGGCGGCGCTCGCGGCCGCGATGATCGAGGCGGACCTGGGCGCCCAGCTCGCCGCCGCGGCAGACGCACAGGCGGCCGCGCAGGTGCGGGCGGACTACCGGGCCGGCATCTCGACGGCTGTCGGCACCTTGATCGCGCTGCTGCCGACCGGGGCGTCGATCGACGCCGAGGCGATGGTCGACCTCA
>CBFGQV010000088.1:0-9140 GCA_965651045.1 uncultured bacterium | reverse complement strand
TCCATGCGTGACGGAAGTCCGGTCTGCCAGGCCTCGAGCACGTCGTCGACCGAGGCCTCGAGGGTGACGCCCGCGCCGCGGAGACGGAGCCCCGAGTCGGCCGCCGTGACCGTGCCGATGCGGCGGGCCGGCACACCGTGCCGCGCCGCCTGTTCGAGCACGGCGTCGAGGTCGGCCGGCGCGCACGAAACCACGATGCGCCCCTGCGCCTCTCCGAAGAAGAGCGGCACCGGTGGCAGCGCATCGTCCAACTCGACGTCGACCCCCCGCGGGGCCTCGCCGTCGCCGATCGCCGACTCGGCGAGCGCGGCCGCGAGCCCGCCCTCGGCGCAGTCGTGCGCCGAGGCGAGCAGACGCCCCCGGATCATCGCCAGCACGGCCTGCTGCAGGCTCCGCTCGCCGAGCAGGTCGACCGAGGGCGGCGCGCCGGCGACCAGGCCGTGGAAGTGGTAGAGGTACTCCGAGCCACCCAGCTCGTTCGTGTTGTCGCCGAGCAGCACGACGGCGTCGCCCTCATTCCGGAAGGCGTGGCCCGTGAGCAGCTCCACGTCGTCCACGACGCCGACCATGCCGACCACGGGTGTCGGGTAGATGGCCCGGCCGTCGGTCTCGTTGTAGAAGGACACGTTGCCGCCCGTCACCGGCGTCTCGAAGACCTTGCACGCCTCGCCCATGCCCAGCACCGCCTCGCGGAACTGGTAGTAGATGTGCGGCTTGAGCGGGTTGCCGAAATTCAGGTTGTTGGTGATCGCCACCGGTGTCGCGCCGACGCACACGAGATTGCGCGCGGCCTCGGCGACCGCCCCCATCGCGCCCGTGCGGGGCTCGAGGTAGACGTAGCGCCCGTTGCAGTCGGTGGTCGCGGCCACGGCCCGCGTGGTGCCCCGAATGCGCACCACGCCGGCGTCGCCTCCAGGCCGCCGCGCGGTGCCGGCCCGCACGGTCGAGTCGTACTGCCGGTAGATCCAGCGGCGCGACGCCAGGTTCGGTGAGCCCATCAGCTCGACCCACGCGCGGCTCAGGTCACGCTCCGGGGTCTCGGCCTCGGGCAGCGCGCGGTCGCGGAGCTCGGCGATCTCGAGCGCCTCGATGCCCTCGCGCTCGTACGTCGGGCACCCGTCGGTGAGCGGCAGCGCGGGAATCTCGGCGACCGTCACCCCGTCGTGCTTCACCCGGAACATGCCGTCGTCGGTCACGCGGCCGATGACCTCGGCCTCGAGCTCCCACTTCTCCAGAATCTCGCGCACGCCGTCTTCGTGGCCCGTCTTCGCGACGACCAGCATGCGTTCCTGCGATTCCGAGAGCAGAATCTCGTACGGGGTCATGCCGGGCTCCCGCACCGGCACGAGGCCCGTGTCGATCTCGACGCCGTTGCCCGCGCGGCCCGCCATCTCCGAGGCCGACGAGGTGAGGCCCGCGGCACCCATGTCCTGAATGCCCACGATGTGGCCGCTCTTGATGAGCTCGAGGCTCGCTTCGAGCAGCAGCTTCTCGGTGAAGGGGTCCCCGACCTGCACCCGCGGACGGCTCGCCTCGTCGGCATCTTCGCTGAGCTCTTCCGACGCGAAGGTCGCGCCGTGAATGCCGTCGCGACCGGTGCGCGCGCCCACCGCCATCAGCGTATTGCCCACGCCCTCGGCGACGCCCGTGATCAGGTCGCCTTTCTTCATCAGCCCCAGGCACATCGCGTTCACGATCGGATTGCCCTCGTACCCGCGGTCGAAGTGCACTTCGCCGCCGATGTTGGGCACGCCCACGCAGTTGCCGTAGTCGCCGATGCCCCGCACGACGCCCTCGAAGAGGTAGCGCACGCGCGGCGAGTCGAGGTCGCCGAAGCGGAGCGAATCGAGCACCGCGATCGGGCGCGCACCCATGGTGAAGATGTCGCGCAAGATGCCGCCGACGCCCGTCGCCGCGCCCTGGTAGGGCTCGACGGCCGAGGGATGGTTGTGCGACTCGATCTTGAAGGCGATCGCGTAGTCGTCTCCCACGTCGATCACGCCGGCGTTCTCGCCGGGGCCCTGGATCACCCACGGCGCCTCGGTGGGCAGCAGCCGTAGCACGCGCTTCGAGTTCTTGTAGCCGCAGTGCTCGGACCACATCGCGCTGAAGACGCCGAGCTCGGTGAAGGTGGGCTCGCGCCCCATGACCCCCACGATGCGCTCGTACTCGTCGGGCGAGAGCCCGTGGTCGGCGACGACCTCGGGCGTGATGGGGGGATCTTCGGGCCGGGCCTGGACCGGGGCGGGGCGGGCGGCGGTGTCGGGCATCTATGCGCTCGGGTTGGCGGCGGTGAGTTCGGCGGGGCGTTCGGCGGAGAGTGACGCGAGCATCGAGGTGAAGACCCCGAGCCCGTCGGTCGAGCCCAGCACGGGCTCCATGGCGCGCTCGGGGTGCGGCATCATGCCCATGACGTTGCCGCGTTCGTTCAACAGACCGGCGATGTTGTTCGCGCTTCCGTTGGGATTCCCGGCGTCGGTCGCCTCACCGTGCCGGTCCACGTAGCGGAAGAGCACGCGGCCCTCACCCTCGAGGCGGGCGAGCGTCTCGGCATCGGCGCGGTAGTTGCCCTCGGCGTGCGCGATCGGAATGCGAAGCACGTCGCCGGCCGCATAGTCCGACGTGAACGCGGTGTCGGCGCGTTCGACCCGCACCAGGACGTCTTCGCTCTGGAAGCGGAGCGAGGCGTTTCGGACCAGCGCGCCGGGCAGCAGCCCGGCCTCGCACAGGATCTGGAAGCCGTTGCAGATGCCCGCGACCAGCCCGCCCCGACCGGCGAACGCGACCACGTCTTCCATGACCGGACTGAAGCGCGCGATCGCGCCGGCCCGGAGGTAGTCTCCGTAGCTGAATCCCCCGGGCAGGAGCACGGCATCGACCTCGCCGAGACCGCGTTCGCGGTGCCAGACGAAGCGGGGTGAGCCGCCGACCTGCTGCACGGCCTTGTAGAGGTCGTGGTCGCAGTTCGAGCCGGGAAAGGTGACGACGGCGATCTTCATCGGCCCCCCGCCTCCTCGACCTGGTAGACCTCGAAGTCTTCGGTCACCGGATTCGCGAGCAGTTTGCGGCACATGGCCTCGCCGGCCTCACGCGCGGCGCCCTCGGACTCGGCGTCGAGCTCGATGTGAATGGCCTTGCCCGCGCGCACGTCGTCGACCTCGGACCACCCGAGGCTGTGCAGCGCGTGGTGAATGGCTTTGCCCTGCGGGTCCAGAATGCCGGGGCGGGGGGTCACGCGAATCTCGAGACGGAAGCGGGTCACGCGTCGTTCTCCGGATCGTGGGTCGACCGCTCGCGCGCGGGCGTGGAGCGGTGTGGGGTCAGGTCGGTGTAGTCCATCATGCGGCCGGGGCCGTCGCGCTCCTCCTCGTCGTCGTCGTCCAGGAGCGGATCCCGTTCGGGAAGCCGGTCGAGGAGCCCGAGCAGGAACGACTTGAGCAGCCCCCAGAGCACGTACAGCACGAGGGCGGTGAAGAAGTAGTACCTGGGCACCGTGACGGCGAGCGTGAGCAGCACGAGCACCCACGCCGTCGTGAGAAGCCCTCGGCGCGTGCGGAAGCCGATGCGGGGCACTTTGGCGTAGGGCACGTGGCTCACCATGAGCACGCCCAGGAGCACCATGCCGACCGCCATGATCTGCTGCCACGGAAGCGTGGCCAGGTACTGCTCGAAGAAGGGTGTCTGGCTGAACGGGTAATACGACGCCAGCGTCATGCCCGCCGCGGGCGAGGGCAGGCCGTGGAAGACCCGCTTGGCTTCGCCCCCCTGTTCGATGTTGAAGCGGGCGAGCCGCACCACGGCTGCCACGACGTAGACGTACGAGAGCGTCCAACTCCAGGACGTCGCGTCGGCGAAGAACACCGAGTACATGATGACGGCCGGGGCGACGCCGAACGAGATCGCGTCGACCAGCGAGTCGAGTTCGGCCCCGAAGCGCGAGCCCGTGCGCGTGAAGCGCGCGACCCGGCCGTCGAGCATGTCCAGGATGCCGGCGAAGATCACGAACCAGCCGGCCCACTCGAAGTCGCCCCGGGTGGCGGCGACGATGGCGTAGATGCCGAAGAACAGGTTGCCGAGGGTGAAGGCCGAGGGCAGGATGATCACGCCCCGCTGGAGGCCCGGGACGGGCCTCAGGCGCCCGCGCCCCTCGCGGCGTCCGTCGGGGCCGTTCACGGTCCCTCCACCTCGAAGCCGGGCGGCCGCCAGTCGTCGAGCGCGACGCCCGTGAGCCGGTGGAAGACGTCGAGGTAGCGCGCGGTCGCCGCCTCGACCACGGCGGGCGGCAGGTCGGGCGGCGGCGGGCGCTTGTCCCAGTCGGGCAGGGCGTCGAGCCAGTCGCGAATCGGCTGCTTGTCGAGCGACGGCTGGGCGCGGCCGGGCTCGTACGACGCCTGCGGCCAGAAGCGAGACGAATCGGGCGTCATCACCTCGTCGATCAGCAGCAGTGAGCCGTCGGGCGAGTGGCCGAACTCGAACTTCGTGTCGGCCAGGAGAATGCCCCGCTCCGCGCAGGCCGCGCGCCCGTGCTCGTAGATCGCGAGCGAGCGGCGGCGCAGCTCGTGGGCGAGGTCGGTGCCCAGCTGCTCGACGACCTGGTCGAAGGTGATGTTCTCGTCGTGCCCCTCCTCGGCCTTGGTCGCCGGCGAGAAGAGGGGCGAGGGCAGGGGGTCGCTCTCGCAAAGGCCCGCGGGGAGCGGCTCGCCCGCGAGGGTGCCCTGGTCGCGGTACTCCTTCCAGGCCGATCCCGAGAGGTAGCCGCGCACCACGCACTCGACGAGCACCGGCCGGGTCCGCCGCACGAGCATCGCGCGGCCGCCCCACCGCTCGCGCGTGCCGGCGAGTTCGGGGTGGAGCGACGCGATCTCGTCGGCGTCGGCGGAGAGCAGGTGGTGCCGTTGTCCCGCCGCCTCGAGGCGCGCGAGCCACCAGGCGGTGAGCTGCGTAAGGACTTCGCCCTTGCGAGGCACCGGCTGCGGCAGCACCACGTCGAATGCGCTTACGCGGTCGCTCGCCACCATCAGAAGCCGCGCGTCGCCGAGCACGTAGACGTCTCGGACCTTGCCCCGGTGGAGCAGGGGCAGCGGAAGGTGCGAATCGACCACGGCGGTGGGCGCGCCCGACACGTCGCCTCCGTCAGACACGGACGTCGGGCCCCGCGACGTTGGCGCGCGCGGCGTCGAGGTACCGGTCGAGCAGGGGGGCCACCTCGGCGTCGAGGAAGCGGTCGACCTGCTCCGGGGCCCGCCCCACGAAGCGGCGTGCGTCCATCAGCGCGTCGAGCGCGGTCTCGTCGAGGCCGAAGGCGTCGTCGCCGGCGATGCGGCGCACGAGGTCGGCCGGGCGGCCCTGTTTCATCTCGAGCGCCGCGGCGTGCGCGTGCCGACGAATGCGCTCGTGCAGCTCCTGGCGATCGCCCCCCCGCGCGGTGGCGTCCATCAGAATGGTCTCGGTCGCCATGAAGGGAAGGTGTTCGTCGAGGTTGCGGGCCACGACCGCCGGGTGGACGACCAGCCCCTGGGCCACGTTCTCGGCCAGCACCAGCGCGCCGTCGAGCGAGAGGAACGCGTCGGGAATCGAAAGCCGCCGGTTCGCCGAGTCGTCGAGGGTGCGCTCGAGCCACTGCGTCGCCGCCGTCATGGCGGGGTCGAGGCCGAGCGTGATCACGTGACGGGTGAGCGCGCAGATGCGCTCGGCGCGCATCGGATTCCGCTTGTAGGGCATCGCCGACGAGCCGATCTGCTCGTCTTCGAAGGGCTCCTCGACCTCGCGCAGGTGCGCGAGCAGCCGCAGGTCGTGCCCGAACTTGGAGAGCGACGAGGCGACGCCCGCGAGTGTGGCCTGGACGGCCTGGTCGACCTTTCGGGGGTAGGTCTGTCCGCTCACGCCGTAGCTTCGCGGAAAGCCCATCTTCTCGCCGACCCGGCGGTCGAGCTCGTCTACCCGCGCGTGGTCTCCGTCGAAGAGCTCCAGGAACGACGCCTGCGTTCCGGTGGTGCCGCGCACGCCCCGGAAGCGGAGCGTGTCGAGCCGGTACTCGATCTCTTCGAGGTCGAGCACGAGGTCCTGGATCCAGAGCGTCGCGCGCTTGCCCACGGTGGTCGGCTGCGCCGGCTGGAAGTGCGTCCAGCCGAGCGTCGGCAACTCGCGGTACTGCCGCGCGAAGCCCGCCAGCGCCGCGACCGTCCGCACCACGCGGTCTCGTACCAGTTCGAGCGCCTGGCGGTGCAGGATCAGGTCGGTGTTGTCGCCGATGAACGCGCTGGTGGCGCCGAGGTGAATGATCTTCTTCGCGCCGGGCGCGTCGTCACCGAACAGATGGACGTGCGCCATGACGTCATGACGGAAGCGCCGCTCGTACTCGGCCGCCCGCTCGAGGTCGAGGTGGTCCAGCGCGGCGCGCATCTCGTCCAGGGCTTCGGCCGGGACCGGCAGGCCGAGCTCGTGCTGGGCTTCGGCGAGCGCCAGCCAGAGCCGGCGCCAGGTACCGTAGCGGCGCGCGGGCGAGAAGACCGCCTGCATCTCACGCGACGCGTATCGCTCGGTGAGGGGGTGTCGGTAGCGTTCGAGGTCCTGCTCGCTCATGAGCCTCGCCAGATGAAGTCGCGGAAAGAGTAGCTACCCCGTCGCTCGATGACGATCCGCACCCGGCCGGGCTGGAGCGTGTTGAGTCTGCGGGCGGCCTCGTCGGCCGAGGTCACGGCGACGCCGTTGATCTGGACGATCACGTCGCCCGGCTGGAGCCCGAGCTGGGCGCCGAGCGACGAGTCGACGCCGACAATCACCGCACCCTGTTCGCTCGCCACGCCGCGCTCGGCTCGCACCTGCGGGGTGAGGGAGATCATCTCGATGCCCTGGAGCGCCCGCACGCGCTCGGCGGTGAGCGAGGGCGACACGCCGGCCCGGAGCGTGGCCGTCGCGTCGTCTTCGAGCACGAGCCGGATCGCGTCGCCGGGCCGCAGGTCGAGCAGCAGGTCTTCCCAGTCGAGCGGCGCGGCGAGGCGTCGTCCGTTCGCCTCGAGAATCCGGCGGCCGGGCCTCAGGCCGGCCTCCTGAGCGGGCGAGCCTCCGACCACGCGCGAGATCATGACGCCACGCGTGCGCCCCCACGCGTCGGCCTCGGCGCCCTCGACGTCCATGCCCAGCCAGGGGCGCCGGATCTCGCCGTCGTCGACGAGGTCACGGGCCACGCGAAGCGCGCGGTCGATCGGAATCGCGAATCCGAGACCCTCGCTGCCGCCGCTCCGGCTGAAGATCGAGGCGTTCACGCCGACGACTTCGCCGAGCACGTTCACGAGCGGCCCGCCCGAGTTGCCCGGGTTGATCGATGCGTCGGTCTGGATCATGCCGAGGTAGAACCCTTCGTCGTTCGACGAGGGCACGATGTGGCGCCCGATGGCGCTCACCACCCCGGTGGTCACGGTCGGCTCGGAATTCGACAGCAGGTAGCCGAAGGGATTTCCGATGGCGACCACCCACTCGCCGATCAGGAGCCCCTCCGAGGTACCGATCGGCGCCTCGGGCAGTATTTCGTCGGTGTCGGCACGCAGCACGGCGACATCGATCACGGGGTCGCTTCCGAGCACCGTGGCTCGCAGGTCCCGCCCGTCGGAGAAGGTGACCATCACGCTGTCCGCGCCTTCGACGACGTGGTGGTTCGTGACGATCAACCCTTCGTTGCCGTCGATCACGAAACCCGACCCGAGCCCCGAGACCCGGCGGGCCGCGCCCGGCGGCAGGAAGAAGCTCTCGAACATGGTCCGTGGCCGAACCCGCTCGGTCCGGAGCGTGTTGACGGTCACGACCGCGGGCGACACGCGCGTGGCGGCCTGCACGATGGCCGTGCGCCGTGAAGCTTCCACGGCCTGCTGGGTGGTCGCAAAGTCGGTCGGCGCCACGCCGTCGGGCGCGCGCAAATCGGCCCGCACGGCCGGACCCGGGGGCTCGAGGCCGGGGGTGGCCGACGGTTCGGGTGCGTCACGGCCGTCGGCCGGCGAGCACGCGGTGAACAGCGCGAGCAGGATCCACAGGGTCGGAAGGGTCGATCGCATGGTAGCTCTCGTGGGGATCACGGGCCGGCGCCGCCCGGCGTCACAGCTCCTTGCCGAGCTTGTTCCAGTCGTCCAGGAACGCCTCCAGCCCCTTGTCGGTCAGAGGGTGCTTCAGAAGCTGGTACAACACCTTGGTAGGCAGGGTGCCGCAGTCGGCCCCGATGAGCATCGCCTCGACCACGTGCATCGGATGCCGGAGCGACGCCGCGAGGATCTGGGTCTCGATCTCGTAGTTGTCGTAGATCTGCCGGATCTGCGAGATGACCTGCATGCCCTCGCCCGAGATGTCGTCCAGGCGCCCCACGAAGGGCGAGATGTACGTCGCCCCCGCCTTCGCCGCGAGGACCGCCTGTGGCGCCGAGAAGCAGAGCGTGACGTTGGTGCGAATACCCTCGGCGGTGAGCGCGCGGCAGGCGCGGAGCCCGTCTTCGGTCAGCGGTAGTTTGACCACGATGTTGTCGTGAAGGCCGGCGAGGTGCCTGCCCTCTGCGATCATCTCGTCGTGCGCGACCGCGACGACCTCCGCGCTCACCGGCCCGTCGACCGCGTCGCAGATCTCGAGAAAGAGCTCGCGCGGACTCCGGTCGCCCGACGACTTCGCGAGGAGCGATGGATTGGTGGTTACGCCGTCGATCAGGCCCGCATCGGCAGCTCTCCGGATCTCGTTCACGTCGGCGGTGTCGAGGAAGATCTTCATGGCGTCGGTGTGCTCCGGGTAAAATGAGCGGTGGGTGTGTCGCGTCGATCGATGTCGGTCGCGTAGTCGACCCTCGCGAGGTAGAGCCCCTCGGGTGGGGCTGGGGGCGACGTCGTCAGGTCGGTGTCGGGGGCGTCGAGCAACTCGCGGAGGTCGCCCAGCGGCCGCCGGCCGCGCGCGATGTCGACCATCGTGCCGACGAGATAACGCACCATGTGATGGAGGTAGCGGTTCGCCCTCACGCGGAACCGGAGTCCGAGGTCGCCCCACGGGGCCCAGTCCGCGGCGTGCACGGCGCAGTGCTCGCCGCGCTCGGGCTGGCCCGCCTTGGCGAAGGCTCCGAACGAGCGGTCGCCGGGCAGCAACGTCGCAGCTTCATCGAGCGCCGTCCGGTC